>DATMOQ010000190.1:0-9718 GCA_035568195.1 Gemmatimonadales bacterium | reverse complement strand
CCTGCGTAACGCGGACCAGTCGCCCACCAACGTCGTCTTCATGGGTATGGGCGAGCCCCTGCTCAATTGGGAGAGCGTGGACGTTTCGCTCACCATTCTCAATCACCCCGAGGGAATCGGGATCGGCGCCCGGCACATCACGCTGTCGACGGTGGGGATTCTCCCCAACCTCGCGCTCTTCGCCAAGCGTCCCGAACAGTTCCGCCTGGCAGTCTCCCTGCACGCGCCCACGCCGGCCCTCCGCAAGGAGCTGATGCCGGTGGAAAAGAAGTACACGCTGCCGGAGCTCTTGCAGGCGCTGCAGGGGTTCGACCGGCGCGTGACGCTCGAGTACGTCCTGATCGCCGGCAAGAATGATTCCCTCGAAGCGGCGGACGCGCTCGCGAAGATCGCGGCTCCCCTCGCGGCGCTCGTGAACCTGTTGCCCCTGCACCCGGGCGGCGCGCCGGGATTGACGCCCAGCCCGCGGCCGCAGATGCTGGCCTTCGAGCGGCGACTCAAGTTGCAGGGGGTGGAGGCGGTACTGCGACGGAGCCGCGGGCTCGACATCGCCGCGGCGTGCGGCCAGCTACGGGTGGAGCGGGAGGCGGGGAGCAAAGTCCGCGCCCAGGAGCACGCTGGCGTCGAGTAGGAGCGTCGAGTCGGGATCCATCACCACCTTGCCGACCTTGAGCGCCCGCCGGATGCGCTCCCCCACCGAGGCCGGACCCCGCCGTACCAGAATCCGCGTCGAATCGAGAGGCGTCTTGGCGTCGGCGCTGTTTCCGAACGAGAGGACGTCCACGCCGGCGTCCCGCAGCACGCGCGTGCCGATGCGCGCCAGTCCGGGACGCCCGCTCGCGTTCCATACGGCCACCGTCACGCGGGGTGCGGCGGCGCCATCCCCGGGCACGACGTGGGTGCCCGCGCTCCGTCCGTCCGTCCGGCAGGCCGCCGCCAGCGCCGACACCGACAGCACGACGATCAGCCCGCGACCAATGTGTTCCAGAAGTCCGCCGTTTCCCGGGCCAGAGGCCAGTGCGAGCGGACGGTCCAGTCGATCCGCCGCCGCGTCACTTCGAGGAGCACTGCGTCCCGCTCGGCCGGGACCCGGACCGCCAGCGCGGCCCGCCCTTCCCGATCGAACGTCCGCCCCGGCTCCAGATAGTCGGCCAAATAGAGCATCCGCCCCACGTCGTCCCACCCGGCGTACCCCAGCGAGTGATAGCGCACCGCATCGAGCACGCCCGAGTCGGTTTCGCCGCCCTCGGCGGCGCGGTCGGCGGCGGCGGGTCCGTGCGCCAGCTCATCGGCGCCCAGGGACGGCGCGTCCCGCAGCGCGTCGTGGAGCCAGGCGGCTTTCGTCCACCGCGCCCGCTCGCGCTCCGGGACGCGCATCGCCACAGCCCATTGATCGATCAAGCCCGCGACGCGAGCCACGTGAGCGCGGCGCTCCGGGGTGGCCACCGCCCAGGGCGGCAGGCTCACGGGCGGCGCACCGACGGATCGCCGCTCACTCCCTCGCCCAGGATCACGTTGTCGATCAGCCGCGTGTTCCCCACTTTGCCGGCGACGAGCGCCACGACGGTGGCGGTCACCCGTTCGACGTCGCGCAGCTCGTCGTCCACCAGCGCCAGGTAGTCGGGCACCACGCCGGCAGCGGACAGGACCAGCAATCCTTGCGTGCGGATCGACGCCGGATCGGCATCCCCACCCCGCCAGAGCTGTTCCACGGTGCGCAGGGTGCGGGAGAGTCCCAGTGCCGCCCGGCGCTGATCGGGGTTCAGGTACGTGTTCCGGGAGGACAACGCCAGCCCATCGAGCTCCCGCACCGTGGGCGCGACGATGACGTCGAGCGCGAAGTTGAGATCGCGCACCATCCGCCGGATCAGCATCGCCTGTTGAAAATCCTTGCGCCCGAACACCGCCACGTCCGGCTCCACCAGATGGAAGAGCTTGGCCACCACGGTGAGGACCCCGCCGAAATGTCCGGGGCGCACCGCGCCCTCGAACCGCTCGCCCATCGCCCCCGGCGCCACCTGCACCACCGGCTCCGCGGGATACATCGCGGCGCGATCGGGCGCGAACAGACAGTCCACGCCCCGCTCGGCCGCCAGCGCCCGATCACGATCGAGATCCCGCGGGTACCGGCCGAAGTCTTCCTGGGGTCCGAACTGGAGGGGGTTCACGAAGACCGACAGGACCACCAGGTCGGCCGTTTCCCGCGCCCGGTCGACCAGCCGCAGATGGCCTTCGTGCAGCGCCCCCATGGTCGGGACGAACGCGACGCGTTTCCGCCGCGCGCGCTGGTCCCTGGCCCAGGCGCGCATCTCGGAGAGCCCGGTGATGTCCTGCATGGAGCGGCGGGTGATCCTACTTGGCGAAGGAGTGGTCGGCGTCGGGGTACCGCCCCGAGCGCACCTCGGCCGCGAAGGCCTCGGCCGCCTTCCGGACCTCGTCCGCGAGCGTCGCGTACTTCTTGACGAACTTGGCGGAGAACCGGTCGTTCAATCCGAGCATGTCGTGGAGCACCAGCACCTGGCCGTCGCAGGACGGGCCCGCGCCGATGCCGATGGTGGGGACGGTGAGGGACTTCGAGATCTCCGCCGACAACGGGGTCGGCACGAGCTCGAGCACGACGGCGAAGGCGCCGGCCTCTTCGAGCGCCAACGCGTCATCCTTGAGGCGCTGCGCCGTCTGGTCGTCGCGCCCCTGCACGCGGTAGCCACCCAGGGCGTGCACCGACTGGGGCGTGAGGCCCAGATGGCCCATGACCGGGATCCCGATCTCCACGAGGGCCCGCACGGTGGGCGCCATGGCCCGGCCCCCTTCGAGCTTCACGCCGTGACAGCCGGTCTCCTTCATCACCCGTCCCGCGTTGCGGCGGGCGTCCTCGATGCTCACCTGGTACGTCAGGAAGGGCAGGTCGCAGATCACCAGGGCGTGGGCGGCACCGCGCCGGACGATTCTCGTGTGGTAGATCATCTGGTCGAGCGTGGCCGACAGCGTCGTGTCCTGCCCGCCCAGTACCTGGTTGACCGAGTCCCCCACCAGGAGGATCTCGACGGACGGGTCGAGGAGGCGCGCGAAGAGAGCGTCGTAGCAGGTGAGCATCACGATCCGCTCCTGCCGCTCCTTCATCTTCAGCAGCTCGTGGGTGGTGACTTGCTTCACGGCGTCAGGCATCGATCCTCACGGGAGTGTCCAGCTCGGCCAGCTCGCGGAGCCAGAAGGCGCGCCGGGGGAGCTCGGGGTGCGGAAGCGTCAGGCGATTGGTCCTCAGGGTCCGGTCACCGTACCGCACCAGATCCAGGTCGATCCGCCGCGGCCCCCAGCGGACGGTGCGCTCGCGGCCGAGAGCCGCCTCGATGGCCAGGCAGGCCTCGAGCAGCACCTGGGGCTCCAGCTCGGTCTCGAGCTCCACCATCTGATTGAAGTAGGGACCCTGGGGCACGTCGCCGAGGGGAGCCGTTTCTTCGACCGTGGAGGCGCGGACCAGTCGCGTATCGGGAAGGGCTGCCAGACGGCTCCGGGCGGCCTCGAGCCAGTGCGCGCGGTCTCCCAGGTTGGACCCCAGCGCCACGAAGACCCGCTCCCCCCGCGCCATGCTGAGAATGGTACCGCCCTAGCCCAGGTTCGCAAAGCCGCGCGTCAGCTCGCGCAGGTTGGTCGCCACCTGCTCGAGCTCCTTCGTGGCGCGCTCCAGATCGGTCAGTCCGTCGGCGGCCTGGGTGGCGCGGTTGGCGACGTCGTCCACTTCTTCCCGGTTCTTGGACGCGATCCCCGCCACCGCGTGCATCCGTTCCCGCAGCCGCCCGAACGCCTGATTCTGGTCGGCAGCCGCGCCGGCGATGCGGCGCGCGTGCTCGGTGGCATCGGCGGTGGTGACCACGATCTTGTCGAGCGCTTCGAGCGCGCCGGCGGAGAGCTCCTCAACGCCGCCCACGTTCACCTGCCCGCGCCGCATCTGCTCCACCACCTCGCCCACCTGCCGGTGGACGTCCTCCACCAGGCCGCCCGCTTCCGCCGCGGCCACCCCGCTCTGCTCGGCCAGCCGCCGGATCTCCTCCGCGACCACCGCGAAGCCCTTGCCATGCTTCCCGGCGCGCGCCGCTTCGATGGCTGCGTTGAGGGCCAGGAGGTTGGTCATGTCGGCCAGCTCCCGGATCGACGCGATGAATCCGGTGATCCGGCGGCTGACCACGCCGAGCTCCTGCACCTTGCCCGAGCTCTCGCCGACGAACGTCTTGAGCGCCACCAGCCGCTCGATGGCGTCCTGGATGCGCTGCCGGTTCCGGCTGGCCGTCTCGCTCGCTTCGCTGGACGACCGGGCCGCCGCCGCGCCGTCCGAGGAGACTCGCACCGACACCTCGGCCAGCCCCTTAGTGGCTTCCAGCCCGCCCGCGATCTCCGTCTCTTCGCTCACCACGCCGGTGCGGATGGTGTGGGTGGCCGACGCGACGCCGCGGGCCGACTCGCGTAGCGCGACGGCGGTGCGGGCCAACGTCGCCAGCTCGCTGGTCATCCGCTCTACGGTGTCCGCCAGGGGGCGGCGCAGATCGGTGATGTGAATCGCCGTGGCCAGCTGGGTCCCGAAGGTCGAGATGGTCACCACGTCCGCCTCGCGATACGCGCGACGCTTGTGGTGCTCGAGCTCCAGGGTGCCGATCACCTGGTCGCCGAACTTGAGGGGCACGATCACCAGGGAACGGACGTGGTCGGGCGGATTGACGAGGCGCGCGTCACGGGCGACGTCGTCGATGACGATGGCCTCGCCCGTGTCCACCGCCTCGTTCCGCAGCACCGCGATGTCCCCGTCGGGCGCGCCGGCGCCGCGGTCGGGGCGCCCCAGGTCGCTGCGGTAGGCCAGCTGCATCCGGTTGTCCATGTGTCGAAAGATCCGGAAGTCGCCCCAGTCGACGAGCCGGTGCGCCAGTCCTTCGATCCGGCGGAACGAGTCTTCGAGGCTCACGTTGGCGGTGATCACCGCCTCCATCGCGTGGATCTTGTTGAGCTCCTCCGCCGAAATGGCCTCTTCGAGCATGCGCTTCAGCAGGAGCCCCACCGCGCCCAGGACCGCCGCGATGAAGAGCCACGCCACCGGAGGCCACTCCCGCACCACGCCCACCACCGTCGCCGTGCCGAAGAGCGTCGCCCCGTACCCGATGAGCTCGTAGCGGACGATCAGCAGCTTCTCGTCCTTCTCGAGCTTGGCCCGGAGGATCAGCGTGAAATAAAAGAGGACCCGGCCAATGGCGAAGTACGACAGCGCGAAGAAGAAGAGCGGAGGGATGCTCGCGGTGGTGAACGCCGGCGTGACGTTCTCGGACAGGGCGCGGATCTCGGCATACACGCCGTACGCGGCCACCAGCGAAATGACTTCCCGCCCCGCGTTGACGGCGGCCACGGGCACGGCCTTGCGCTGCAGCACCCAGTCCGCCAGGACCACGCCCAACGCCAGCCCCAGGCACGTCACCGGCACGCCGGCAAGCAGACTGCCCGACAGGGCCACCAGGCCGGTCTGCGTGAGATACGAGTACTTGGAGAGGGCGATGGGGCGCGCGCGGAGCAGGACGCAGCTCACGGTCACCACCGCCAGCGCCACCCACTGGTGGAGCCAGCGTGGATCCGAGGCGAGCACCAGCACGAGGAGGAGGCCGCCGGAGTACTGCAGCGCCCGCGCGTAGACGCGGACCAGCGTGTCGACCCTCACGCCGCTTTTCCCCGCACGCCATCCGCCAGCTCACGCACCAGGCGCGTCACGCCGGCAACCCCTTCGCGCCCCAGCGCGTCGACGAGGGCACTGCCCACCACCACGCCGTCGGCCAGCCGCGCCGTGTCCCGGGCCTGGGCGCCGGTGGCGATGCCGAACCCCACCGCGACGGGCAGATCGGTCGCGGCCCGCACGCGTTGGACATACTCGGGCAGGTCGAGGGGGACAAGGTCGCGGGCGCCGGTGACGCCCAGCCGGGAGATGAGATAGAGGAAGCCGGACGCGCCCCGCGCGGCGAGTGCCACGCGCTCGGGAGGGGTGGTCGGGGCGATCAGGCGCACGAAGGCGAGGGGGCCAGCGGCAACCTGGTCTTCCAACGCCGCGTCGGCGCCGGCGGGCAGGTCGGTGAGCAGCACGCCCGCCACCCCCACGCCCCGGGCGTCGGCGAGGAACCGGTCGACGCCATAGGCGAGCACGGGGTTGAGGTACGTCATCACCACGACCGGCACCGCGAGCTTGGCTTCGGCGATGAGGTCGAGCGTGCGGCGGACGCCGGTCCCCTGCTGGAGCGCGGCGTGCGTCGCGCGCTGGATCACGGGCCCGTCCGCCAAGGGATCGGAAAACGGGATGCCGACTTCGATGATGTCGGCGCCGGCCGCGCCCGCCGCCGTCACCGCGGCGACGAACGTCTCGGAGTCGGGGTAACCCGCCGGAAGGTACGGGATCAGTGCCGCGCGGCCTTCGGACCGGGCCACCCGCCAGCGCTCGGCGAGACGCGGATCAGACAAAGTAGTCCGAGACCTGGATGCCGTACTTGAGGGGGTCGGTGACCTTGATGATGGAGCGCGGATAGGCGCCGTTTTCCTGCACCGCCAGGTCCGCCAGGAATCCGGGGTGCAGGAGCCCGCCGTCCGGCGCCGTGACGACGCGGACCACGGGCCGGTGGACGTGCGCGGTCTCGGCGTTGGCGGCGTGCACCACGGCCACCTCGTAGGTATCGAGGATGACGCAGGTGCCCACCGGGTAGATGCCGATCAGGTTGATGAAGGCCTTCACCACGATGGGGTCGTATCCGCGCCGCGGATTCTCCCACATCTCTTTGAGTACCTGGTCCGGCTGGATGGGCGTCGTCTGATACGCCCGGCGGCTGGTCGCGGCGTCGAAGCCGTCGGCCACCGCCACGATCTTGGAGTAGATCGAGAGCTGGCGGGACCGGATCGACTTGGGATACCCGGTCAGGTCGTTCTTCATGTGGTGCTCGTAGGCGGCGATCATCCCGCGATAGGGGATTTCGCCGTAGCCCCGGAGTCCGAACAGGGTGAGCACGCCCAGCCAGGGGTGCGCCTGCATGATGCGCCATTCGTCGTCGGTGAGGCCCCCCTCCTTGTTCAGCACCTCGAGGGGTACCCGGGACTTGCCCACGTCGTGGAAGAGCGCCGACATCCCCACGTCGTACAGCTGCACCTTGGTGAGGCCCAGCTTCCGCCCCAGCGCCACCGAGAAGATGCAGACGTTGACCGAGTGCGTGAATGTGTATTCGTCGTAGTCCCGGAGGGTGGTGAGCCCCATCAGGGACGACTCGTTGTTCAGCACCTGGTCCACGATGGCCTGCACCGCCCGCTTGACCTTCTTCACGTTCGCGGTGCGGCCCATCCGGATGCTGTTGATCACTTCTTTGGTCACCGCCACCGAGCGCGCGTACGTCCGCTTGGCCGCCTCCTTCTGCTTCTCCACGTCCTCGGCGTCGTCGTCGGTGTCGAGCGGCGGCTCGACGTCGATGGCCAGGACGCCGGCATCGTCGAGCTTCTGACTCAGCTCGTGGACCTTGTTCGCATCGGCGTCCCGCGCGGCGTACGCGAGCAGCAGCGAAACGAAGATCTGCAGCTGCTTCCGGTCCACGCCCGGCAGCACCCGCACCGCGCCGATGCCGCTCTGCCGGAACACGCCCAGGATGTGGGAAAACGACGCGTAGTTGTCCAGATCGAGGCGCAGGCGGGTCGAATTCACGAAGATGAACTCCCCCTGGAGCCGGACCTCCAGCTCGTCCTCGACGTTGAGGAGGGCCGTCGTGGACGCCGTCAGCTCGTCGAGCGCCTTCTGCACCTGCGCGTTCTCGATCGGGTACAGCTTGAGGGACCGGAAGGCGGTGTAGAGGACGACCAGGAACTCGCGCCCCGCGTGACGCAGGAACGCGTCCGAGGCCTGTCCCTCGACCGACATCGTGGCCCGGCGCGGCGGCTGCGGATCGCTCACGCGCCCAGCTCCCGGAGCGCCCGGCTGACGGCGTTCCGCACCAGCGGCTCCTTGTCTTCCTTGGCCCGCTCGAGGACGTTGCGGGACTCGGGCGTCCGGATCTTGCCCAACGCCATCGCCGCGCAGGCGCGGGTCTCGGACCCTTCCCCGCGTCCGAGCAGCGTGGGCCGGGAGAGGAGCATCCGCGAGAGCGGCGTGACGCCCGCGGCTCCCGCCAGCGCGCCGTAAGCCTCAAAGAACGCCATCTTCTCGGTCAGGTCGGCGTCCTTGAGTTTGCTGCCGTTGACGGCCGCGTCGATCTGCTTGAACGCGTTGCGATGTCCCTTGGAGGCCAGAAACTTCACGCCGGCGATGCGGACGTCCCGATCGGAGTCGTCGATGGTCCGCTCGATGACCCGCATGGCCGAGGGGCTGCCGATGGCGGTGAGCGCTTCGACCACCGCGAGCTTCAGGGGCCGGTCACCGATCTCGAGCAGGCGGCCCATCCCGTCCGGCGCGCCGGCGAGCTTGAGCCGCCCGGCCAGCTTCACCATCTCGAGCTGGGTATCGCCGTCTTCCGCCGCCAGGGCCTTGAGCACCTCCGCCGTGTTGGCCTGCGCCAGCCGCTCCGCCGCGGACACCACCAGGCCCTTCACCCGCTCGTTGGAAAGACGCGGCACCCATCCCATCAGCGTGACCAGTGCCTCGGGACGCAGCTCCTGGAAGAGCTCCGACAGGTCGTCTTCGGTGGGGTGCACGGTGGCTTCGTCCAGCGACTGCAGCAGCTGAGACAGCGCCTCCGGCTTCGACAGCCGGTCCGGCAGCGACGCCAGCGACTGCCGATGTTCCTGAATCAGCTCCCGGGCGCGCTGCAGAATGGTCCGGGTCTCCCGCAGGATGTACGCGACCGAGCGGAAGTCTCCGGCCCCCAACAGGTACGGGATGAGGTTCTCGAGGATCGAGATCAGCTCGGCGCGGACCGTGCCGTAGGTCTGCAGCTCCAGCAGGTCGAACAGCATCGCGATGACGTTGCCGCGCAGGTCCTGCGAATACTCCCGCTCCACCTCGCCGTGGATGTACGCGATTTCCTTTTCGTCCAGGAAGTAGAGCGTGGTGTCGAAATCCTCCATCGACACCATGCCGGCGGGACGCGGCGGCGCTTCCTCGTGCGCGTATTGCACCACGTCGCTCTTGGTCACCTCGGGGATGGGCTCCCCGGCCTCGATGGGCACCGCGCTCTCGCTCAGGAGCTCGCGGAACGTATGGCTGATGAACTGGAAGTCCTGCTCCCAGAGAAGAGTCAGGATGTCGTCGGCCGCGTCGGCCTGCAGGGTCCGCGCCTGATGGAGAATGCGGAGGAACTTCACCAGCTCATCCGCTTCCACGCCGGGCTTGAAGGTCAGGGAACGGACGCCGTCCTTGAAGAGGAGCCAGGCGATGCTCTCGCTCTTGCTCTCGTTGGAGTACACCACCTCGTCATCCCACGTCAGCTCCCCTTCGGTGACCTTCAGGGACAGCTCGTCGACGGACTGGAAGACCTGCCGGAAGCCGCCGCGGACGTTGTCCACGGCGCGCTGGTAGACGGGGTTGTTCGGGAGGTACAACTGTGTCGCCCGGACGCCCTTGTTGATCAGGCTCAAGAGCTCGGTGATCTGCGACGGCGGAAGCGCCAGCTCGTCCACAGGTGCGTTGGTCAGAGCGAGGCTCCAGTGACATCGGCCACCAGAGCGACGTCCTTGTCGCCCCGGCCGCTCAGGTTGATCAGAACGACGTCGTCAGGCCCCCAGCGCCCGG
>DATMOQ010000189.1:0-13911 GCA_035568195.1 Gemmatimonadales bacterium | reverse complement strand
TACTTCATCAATAACGTTCCCCCCGGCACGTACACGCTGCGGGGGCAGCTGATCGGCTACCAGCCCACCGACCTCGTGGGGGTCCGGGTGCTGGGCGGTCAGACGCTCACGCAGAACTTCCTGATGAAGCTCGCGGTGGTGACCGTGACCGGCATCAATATCGTGGCGGCGGTCAATCCTCTCGTGCCGCGCGACGAGACCGCGACGAAGTCGATCATCAACGGCGATCAAGTCGCGAACCTCCCGATCGACAACGTCCGGAACGCCATCGCCCTGACGCCGGGCGTGGTGGAGTCGGGGAACGGTACCGGCCTTTCCATCCGCGGTGGCCGGCCGGGTGAAGCGAACGTGTACATCGACGGGGCCCCGGTGCGCAGCTCCGGTATGAACGGGCAGGGTCTGTCGGTGCAGACGAACGCGGTGGAAGAGGCGTCCGTGACCACGGGCGCATTGCCGGTGCAGTTCGGCGACGCGCAGTCCGGCGTGATTTCGCTCACGACCCGTTCCGGCGGAGAAAATCTCCGGGGATCCGTCTCGGCGCTCACCGACGGGCTGCAGAGCGGCACCTTCAGCAACGGCTTCAACCGGTTCGAGGGCTCCCTCGGCGGCCCCGTGCCGGGGCTCACCAACCTGCGCTTCTTTGTCTCGGGCGTGGCCCAGGGACAGACCAGCTGCGGCACCACTCAGGGCTCGCTGTCGGACGGCATCCAGTGCCTGGGGCGTCCCTACGGTGCGGGCGATGTGCCGAATTACGACGTGGCCGGGGTCGATACCGTGGTCACCGTCAACCCCGGCGCCGGTCTCGGCAGCCAGCGGGTGGCGATCCCGCGGTTCGTCCAGTACGGCGGTCAATGCGACCCGTCTCAGAACTCGGGGTTCTCGTGCCAGGGGACCCGGCTGCCCGACGACTGGAGCACGACGCTCAACCTGCAGGGCAAGATGACCTACTTCTACGGGTCCGGCTCGAGCGTCGCGCTTTCGGGCGTGGCGAATACCCAGCAGAACCGGAACTACCCGGGCACCAACATCGTCGATCCCCTGGTCTACTCCGGCCAGCGCGCCTGGCAGCGGTCCGTCAACCTCAACTGGACGCACCAGGTCTTCAAGTCGACCGACCGGGCACTTTCATTCAACGTGATCGGCTCGTTCGGCACCAATCAGGCGATCACCGGGATCCTCGATCCCACCAGCGAGGCGGGCACCCGGAATCCGATGGGCGGGTTCGAGTTCTCGCCGCTCACGTTCGGAGGGTACGGCTCGTTTCTGGATGAGTTCTTCAACGACCCCGACCAGATCGTGAAGAATCTGCGGACCAACTCGGGCGACCGGACGCCGCTCCTCGGGCAGACCCAGTTCAGCTCGGTGCAGTCCGGGCGCGTCAACCCCTATGGCATGGCCAGCGGCAACTTCTTCAACGCGGGCCTGGGGAACGGGGGGTCGGTGCCGGAGCAGCTGTACAAGGAGAGCCGGGCCTACGGGTCGGTCAACGTCGACTGGCAGGCCAACCAGTACCATCGCTTTACACTGGGCGGCGAGCTGCGGTTGAACGACGTCGCGTTCTGGACCGGCGGCTTGCTCAATCAGATCTTCATGAACGCCTACCACGACAAGCCCACGAATGGCGCGCTGTGGGCGTCGGACCGGCTCGACCTGGGCGACGTGGTGATCGATCTGGGGATGCGGTACGACTATTTCCACTGCAACTGCCTCTTCTCCAACACCCCGGCCTTTACGTTCAACGATCCGGGCTGGAGCCCGCTGGCCGCGACCAACCCGGCGTCGTACGACAGCTCGGTGGCGCGCGTATTCTCGCCGGGCGCGATCCATAGCACGCTGAGTCCGCGCATCGGGGTCTCCTTCCCGATCACGGATCAGACGGACTTCCACCTGTCCTACTCACATCAGGTGCAGTCGCCCGACATCAACACGCTCCTGGCCGGCATCAACAACGACCTGTCGTTCACCAACGCCAACCAGGCATTCGGCCGGGACGTGGGGTTCGGCAAGACCATCCAGTTCGAGTTCGGCGTCCGGCACGCGTTCAATCCGGATCTGGTGCTCGACCTGTCGGCGTACAACAAGAGCAAGGTGTCGGACCAATCGTTCCGGATCTTCAACTTCTCCGATCCCACCAACTGCAGCGTCGTGAACGGCCAGCAGGTCTGCCGGCAGCTGACGATCAACGTCCTGACGTCGGGTGACTTCGGCTACGACCGCGGCATCGATATGAAGCTCGACCGCCGCGTGGGCAGCTGGCTGTCGGTGACGGCCGCCTACACCTACGAGGTCGCGGCGGGGACCGGCTCCAGTCCCTTCAGCTACCTCAGCACGAACGCCCGCTCCATCTCCGGTGTGACCGGCAGTGTCCTGCCTCCCGCCGAGCAGGCGCGGGCCGTGAACGATCAGCGCACGCACAACCTCGTGGGCGCCGTGTCGTTCAACGTGCCGCAAGGCTGGCAGCAAGGGACCACGGTGGGGAGCATTTTCAAGAACGTGAGCGCCTTCGTCACGTTCCGGGTCCTGTCGGGTCTCCCCTATACGCCGATTCTCAATACCGGCGCCGGCCAGACGGCACCGGGAACGAATTTCGGCCTGGTCGCCAGTGCGGCCGGTGACGTCAATTCGGCTACCACCCCCTGGACCAAGTATCTGGATCTCCGCGTGAACAAGGTCCTGAAGGTCGGCGGGCTGGATCTCACCGCGTTCGCCGACATCCGGAACCTGTTCAACTGGAAGAACATTACGGGGCTGTTCGCCGAGACGAACGATGTCACGAACGGACTGTTTGAGACGACGCAGGTCTCGGGTGAGTTCCCTGTTCTCGCCAGCGAGGCCGCGAACAACGGGGCGCTGCGCGCGGACGGCGCCGTGCTCCTGAACAGCTGTGCCACGTGGGCCGGCGCCAGCGGGCCGGTGGATTGTGTGGAGCTGCGCCGGGCGGAAGCGCGCTTCGGCAACGGCGACGGCGTGTACACCGTGGCCGAGCAGGGTACCGCGCTGCATTCGTTCTACAACCTGTTCAACGGCGCGTACACGTTCAATGATGCGCCGCGGGACATCCGGCTGGGCTTCGAGCTGAACTTCTAGACTCCGGGCGCCCGGGTGACCGGGGAGGGCGTGGAAGCGCCGCTCCCCGGCACCCGTGGCTACCCGGCGAGGCCGAAGCGGTATACGGTCCGGGTCCGGTACGTGGCTCCCGGCCGCAGGATGGTCCCGGGGAATCCGGGATGATTCGGCGAGTCCGGAAAGTGCTGGGTTTCCAGGCAGAATCCGCCCCGACGCGCGTAGGTCTTCCCGCCTTTGCCGAGAATCGTCCCGTCCAGGAAATTCCCGGAGTAGAACTGCAGCCCCGGCTGGTCCGTGAAGACGTCCAGGGTCCGGCCGCTTCCCGGGTCCACCACACGCGCCGCGTGCGCCGGGGTACCACCGGCACCGCCGTTCAGCACGAAGTTGTGGTCGTAGCCTCCCGCGATTCGCAGCTGCGGATCGTCGTTCCCGATGCGCGCTCCGATCGCCATCGGGGCCCGGAAGTCGAAGGGGGTCCCCGCCACGGGGGCCAATGCGCCGGTGGGAATCAGCGTCGAGTCGACGGGGGTGTAGCGCGACGCGTCGATGGTCAATACGTGTCCCAGGATATCCGATGACTGGCCGGCGGAGAGATTGAAGTACGTGTGCTGGCTGAGATTGATCGGCGTGGCCCGGTCCGTCGTGGCCTCATAATCGACCACCAGCTCGTTGGCGCCCGTGAGTGTGTACTGGACCGTGACTCGCAGCGTGCCGGGGTACCCTTCCTCGCCATCGGGGCTCACGTAGCTCAGAGTCACGCCGGCGCTGTCGCCCTTCTGAAACGGCTCGGCGCTCCAGACGACCTTGTCGAACCCCTTGATGCCGCCATGCAGGGCGTTGACCCCGTTGTTCACCGCGAGGGTGTACTCCTTTCCGTCGAGTGTGAACTTCCCGCGCGCGATCCGGTTGGCATAGCGGCCCACGATGGCGCCGAAGTACGGACTGTCCTTTCGGTACCCGTCCAGCGAGTCGAAGCCGAGCACCACGTCACCGAGCCGCCCGTGGGAGTCGGGCACCTCGATGGACTGAATGATCCCGCCATAGGTCAGCACCTTAACCCGCATGCCGCCGGCATTGGTGAGTGTGTAGCTGTCATCGACCCCTTTGGTCACTGAGCCTCCGCCGGTGAGCGGTGCATAGAGCTGGGCCGCGGCTGCGGCCGCGCCTCGGGGCAACTTGGTCACTCCGCGGTCGTACGTCTCGACGCCATTCACTTCGACCTCCACGTCCGTGGTCTGCGTGTACACGGCGGCCGCGAGTCCGGCCGCTTCGAGCGCCCGCACCCGGACCAGCAAGTCATGGTAGCCGCTCCAGAGCGAGTCGAGCGTGGGGTACCGGACGTATCCCCAGTTATCGCGGGTCACCCAGGTGTGCTGAGGGACCGGGAATCCCAATCCTCCGAACTCGCCCAGGACGCGGGCGCGGGCGGAGTCCGGGGCGGGGATCTCGGGACCCGGATAACTGTGGAGGTCGAGCACGTCGCCGGCATTCCGGTCGGTCCATCCGGAGGCGTCGTCCACCAGACGGCTGGGATCGGTCCGCTTCACCCACTCGGCCGTCTGCCGGGTGTCGTGCTGGCCCCATCCCTCGTTGAACGGCACCCACATCACGATCGCGGGGTGATTCCTCAGGGCCGTCACCATCCGCTCGAGCTCCCGCCGGTATTCCGCGCGGCCGGAATCGGAGTCGATGTCGCCCGAGGGCATGTCCTGCCACACGAGCACTCCCATCGAGTCCGCGTCGAAGTACCAGCGCTCCGGCTCCACCTTGACGTGCTTCCGCATCAGGTTGAAGCCGAGGTCGCGGATCGTGGCGAAGTCGTTGCGACGGGCGTCTTCGGTGGGGGCGGTGTAGAGCCCGTCGGGCCACCAGCCCTGATCCAGAGTGCCGAACTCGAACAGCGGGCGATTGTTGAGGAACAGCCGCGGAACTCCGGACGAGTCCCGAGTCACCGCGATCTTCCGCATGCCGAGGTAGCTCCGCACCGAATCCCGGCCCGCCCGAACCCGGAGACCATAAAGGAAGGGATCGCCGGGCGACCAGAGACGCGCGTGAGCGATGGGGACCGTCACCGGCCGGCCGCTCGATCCCTCGACCGTCGCCACCGTCGAGTCTCCCGCGCGAACCTCGACGCGGACCGGCACGGGAGGTCCGCCCGAGACGGAGACGAGCACATGCGTCAGGCCGGCGTCCACATCCGGGGTGATGACCAGATCGTCGATGTGGGCCCCCGGCACGGGCTCGAGCCACACCGTCTGCCAGATGCCCGTGACCGCCGTGTACCAGATGCTCCCCGGCCGCAGCACCTGCTTGCCGCGCGGCTGTTCACCGGCGTCGGTGGGATCCCAGACGCTCACGATCAGTTCGTGCTTGGCGCTTCCCTTCAGGGCGTCGGTGATGTCGAAGGAGAACGGATCGTAACCGCCCCGGTGCCGGCCCACGCGCCGGCCGTCCACCGTGACGGTGGCGTCCCAGTCGACCGCGCCGAAGTGCAGCAGCCACCGGCCGCCGGCGACACCCTTCGCGAGGGTGAACGCGCGGTGGTACCAGAGCCGCTGCGCCGGAGACACCGGACGAGCCACCCGGGACAGTTGAGACTCGATGGGGAAGGGCACGAGAATCGTGCCGTCGTACGAGTCGGGAACGGACGCGCCCGAATCGCGCACGGCGTAGTCCCAGAGCCCATTCAGGTTGATCCACGAATTCCGGACCATCTGGGGTCTCGGGTACTCGGGGAGCACCCGTTCAGCGGTGACCTCACTGGCCCACCGGGTCTCCAGACGGGACGACTGGGCGAGGGTCTCACGGGGGACGACCGCGCAGAGGCCCACGAGAGCGACGACGATGTGATGGCGCATAGTCTCATGACCGATTGCTGACAGGATGGGCAAGAACCTACGCGCCGGCGCCGGCCCCGTCACCCCTGCCCATGCAACCTTTCGCGCCGGCGTGCCGTCTGATACTCCAATGAACACCACCGCCCTGCTGCTCCTGGCCGTCAGTACCAGTCCCCAGGGTCAGGCTTCGAGGCCTGCCGCGCCCGCCACGCCGGTTCCTACGGCCGTGGCGGCGGTGCGCACCACCATTCCCCCGGTGCTCGACGGCCGGGACGACGACGTCGCGTGGCGCGACGCGCCCGTGATCTCCGAATTCCGGGTGTTTCGTCCCACCGACGGCGCCATGCCCCAATTCCGGACCGAGGCGCGTGTGGTCTACGACGCGCACGACCTGTATGTCTTCGTCCGGGCCTACGACCCCCACCCCGACAGCATCGTGGGACTGCTGGCCCGCCGGGACGTGTCGACGCCGAGCGACTTGATCACCGTCTTTCTCGATTCCTATCATGACCGCCGCACCGGCTACGAGTTCGACGTCAACCCCGTGGGCGTGAAGACCGACTACGCCATCTATCAGGACGGCAACGAAGACCCGGCCTGGGACGGCATCTGGGATGTGGCTACACGCGTGGACTCCCTGGGCTGGACCGCGGAGTTCCGGTTCCCGCTGTCGCAGCTCCGGTTTGCGGTGAGCACCAGCAACACGTTCGGGCTGACCATCGCGCGGATCGTCGAGCGCACCGGGGAATCGTCTAGCTGGCCTCCTTATCACACGAACAAGCCGGGCCTGGCGTCCCAGCTGGGCGACTTGACCGGGCTCACCGATCTGTCGCCTCCGCGCCGGTTCGAGCTCGCGCCTTACATGGTGACCAAGAACGTGTCCATCGCGCAGGGTGGCGGATTCGGCCGCGATCAGCAGGCCAGTCTGGGGGCGGACTTCAAGGTAGCCGTGGCGTCGAACCTGACCCTCACCGGCACCGTGAATCCGGACTTCGGGCAGGTCGAGTCTGACCCGGCGGTCCTGAACCTGAGCGCGTTCGAGACCTACTTCCAGGAGCGCCGCCCGTTCTTTGTAGAAGGGAACGGCCTCTTTCAGTTCAACGTCGACTGCAGCCAGGTCAACTGCAACGGGGAAGAGCTCTTCTACTCACGCCGGATCGGCCGCTCGCCCCAGCTGGGGGACGGGTCCGGATCGACGACCATCCTGGGCGCCGGCAAGCTCACCGGTCGTCTCCCCGGGGGCCTCAACCTCGGCGTCATCGACGCCGTGACCCCGCGCGAAACCGGACCGGGCGGAATCACTACGGAGCCGGGCTCGAATTACGGGGTGATTCGGGTGACCCAGGATCTCCGCAATGGCAACAGCGGCTTCGGGTTGATGTTCACCGGAGTGGATCGGAGCCTCGACTCCGTGAGCTCGCCTTTCCTCGGCCGGAGCGCCTATGTCGGCGCGGTCGACGGCCGGCATCGGTTCCTGAACAATCGATATGAGATCTCTGCGTCCCTGGACTTGAGCCAGATCAATGGCACGCCGACGTACATCAAGGGCATCGAGGAAAACTCGGTTCACTTCTACCAGCGCCCCGGTGGTCCGCTCTCAGTGGACTCGAACCGGACCTCTCTGTCGGGAGACGCCGAAGAAGTGCATTTCGGGAAGGTCGCGGGCGCGATGATGTTCGAAACCAGCTACCTGCGGCGGTCACCCGGATTCGAGATCAATGACCTGGGGTTCCTGCTCCAGGCCGACCAGCAGAGCTGGAACAACTGGATGGGACTGTTCTGGCGGAAGCCCACCAAGGTCTACCAGCAGTTCCAATGGAACTTCAACTGGTGGCAGTGGTGGTCCGCGGCCGGGATGCCCACGGAACGCGCCGCGAACACCAACATCCACGTCAAGTTCGCCAACATGTGGTGGCTGCATGCGGGCGGAACCTACGGCCAGCTGGGCACCACCTGGTGCGACCGCTGTGCCCGCGGTGGCCCGGCGGTGCGGCAGGATCCATATCTGGCGCCCTGGTGGGGATTCCAGGGGGACGACCGGCACAAGCTTATCCCATCGTTCTTCTCGAACATGTTCTTCGGCGACGCGGGCCATAACGCGTCGATCAACCTGCAGCCGCAGCTGACCTACAACGCCTCGACCCAGTTCAACGTGTCGGTGGGCGCGAACATCACGACGCAGCACGCGGACAACCAGTGGTACGGAAACCCCGTGGACGCGGCCCAGGTGACGCACTACACGTTCGCGCACCTGAACCAGCGGACCCTGAGTCTCACCGCCGATCTCGGGTATACTGTAACGACCAATCTCTCGGTGCAGTGGCACATCGCGCCGTTCGTGACCCGCGGGACCTATTCCAACGTCCGCGAGCTCGCCAATCCCGGCGCGTCGTCGTACGACGCGCGGTACAAGCCTTACGCCCCGGACTCGGTGCCGGGCGGACTCGACTACAAGCAGTTCAACTCCAATCTGGTGGTCCGCTGGGAGTACCGGCCCGGTTCCACCATCTTCGTGGTGTGGACCCAGGAGCGGATCAGCCCCTTCCAGGCGTTCGCGGGCGTCGACGGTATGCAGGGTGACTTCCGCGATCTCTTCAACCTTCACCCGAACAACACCTTCCTGGTCAAAGCCTCCTACTGGCTGAACTGGTAGCGCGGGCGCGTCGGAAACCCAGGAGCCGCAAGGCTCGTCTGGAGTGGGTAGAGTGAGGGGGCCCGGGGTATGACACCCCGAGCCCCCGAACCTTGCCGGAGCCGTTCCCGTGTTGATGATGAATGACCGTCGCTCTTTGCTCGCCACGATTCTGGTGGCGGGCCTTTTCGCGTGTGCGAAGTCGACTGTTGGCGGCCGCGCCGCCGCCCCGGCGCCGAACAAGTTCCCCGCCGACTGCGTCGCGGCGGGGCCACCCGGAGCGCGCCGCGATTCCATTCGCGTGATCGAGGACGCCCCCGTCTCGAGCCAGGACGCGCCCGTCCCACGCTCCGGCGCCGAGCGGGTGGCGTTCGCGCTGGCGTACGAAACACTCGTGTCCAGCGACTGCCAGGGCAGCGTCCGGCCCGGCGTGGCTCAGGCCTGGAGCCGCGACGGCGGTGGCTGGCGATTCGTCCTGCGCGAAGACGCGCGCTTCTGGGATGGGGCGCCCGTCCTGGCCGCCGACGTGCTCGCCGCCTGGCGCCAGCGGGACTCCAGTCTGGCGGCGCGCGCCACCGCCGACGGACCGGGCGTGATCCTCGTGACGGGAGACGACGCGCTCGACGTCGTGACGCAGGCGAGCGCGGCTGTCACCAAGCCCGCGCCCGACCGGGGCTGGCCCATCGGGACCGGGAGCCGCTGGATCACCGGGGGCAGCTCCGACGCGGACGCCGTGGTCCAGCCCACCGCGCCGGGGGCAGCGCCGGGCATCACCTTCGCGCGCGGAACCGAGGACGCGCGGGACGCGCTCGAAAGCCACGCCGACGTCGTGATCACGGATGACCGCGCCGCGCTGGCGTACGCGGGGACCCGCCCCCGGTTCGCGGTGCTCCCGTTGGAGTGGAGCACGGTCTACGTGCTGGTCGCACCCGATCAGGTCTCCGTCGACCGGAAAGACCTGGTCGCCGCGGTACGCGTCGACGCGGCGCCCGCGGAGGGGCCTGCGTGCGGTCCCAACATGTCCCGAGCCGCCCGGCCCTCGGGTCCCCGTCGCGTGGCCTATCGCCAGGGAGACCCCACCGCCGAGGCGGTCGCCGCCCGGTTGATCGGCAGCGGGGCCGTGGGTCGCGGCGCGTTTGCCGTCGCCCTTCGCACGGCCGACTGGACCCGCGCGGTGGAACAGGGGACGGAGTGGGCCGTGCTGGTCCCGCGCCCCGCGCATGCGGCCTGCTCCGCCACGAGCACCTGGGGCTGGGCCACCCCCTTGATCGCGGTCCGCTCGAGCGTCGTGGTGGACCGGAGTCTTCTGCCCCTGCGTCTCGGGCCCGGCGGCGCGCCCCGGCTGGGAGATCCGCGATGACGTTCCGCGCCCGCCTGGCGTCCGCGTTCCTGCCGGCGGTTCTCATTCCCCTCGTGGTCTTCGGCTGGGGAGTGCGCCGCGCCGTGGGCACCCGTCTGGGCGCGCTCTTCGAGCGCCGGGCCGATGCCGCTCTGGTTCACCTGCGGGCCCGAGTGGCCGGAGCGAGCGCGGACCTGGCCCGCCGGCTGGCCGCGGTGCGGCGGGCCGCGGCGGGCGACCTGCGACTCCGCGCCGCGCTCGCGGGCGACTCGGACGCGGGGTACGTGCGCGACTTCGCCGGGACTGCGATGCGGGTCTCGGGACTCGCCAGCCTGCAGCTGCTCGCGCCGGACGGGGCCGTGTTGTCGTCCGGCCACTTCCGGAACTCCTACGGATGGGTGGAGCCCCGGCTGGCAAGCCATCTGCGCGCCGCACCCGATTCCATCGCACTGATCCGCGTCCGCTCGGCGGAGATGCCCTTCGTGACCCTCGCCCGCCTCGACTCCCTGCGGGTGGGGGACCGAAGCTACGCCCTGATTGGAGGAATTGGCGTCGATTCCGAATGGCTGGCGCGTTCCGCGCCCGACCAGGACGTCACGGTCACCATCGACGGGGACAGCACCGCCGCCGGCGCGCGCGCGCTCACATTGCCGTTCCTCGCCTCGGAGGATGCCGATGCTACGGGCCGCGCCACCCTCGTGGTCGGCCAATCCCTGGCGCCTCAAGAGGCCATCGAGCGCAGCGTGGACCGGTGGATGGTACTCGGCCTGCTCACCGCCGCGCTGACGGGTCTCGCGCTCGCGCTCTGGCTGGCGGGCCGGCTCTCGCGGCCCCTGGCGGACCTCACGGCCCGCGCGGCGTCCCTCGACCTGGAGCGCCTCGACACGGCGTTCGAGACCGACCGCCAGGACGAGGTCGGGAGACTCTCGAAGGTCCTGGGTGTCATGACCACGCGGTTGCGAGAGGGCGCGGAGGTGGCGCGCCGGGCCGAGCGGCGGGCGGCGCTGGGGGACCTGGCGCGGCAGGTGAACCACGACATCCGGAACGGCCTGACCCCCATCCGGAACGTGTTCCGGCACTGGCGGGACGTGGCGGGCGCCCAGCCGACGGAGCTCGCGACGGTCTTCGCCGAGCGGCAGGGCACGGTGGAGTCGAGCATCGCGTACCTGGACGCCCTGGCGAGCGAGTACGCGCGGCTGGCGGTGCCGGCGCCGGCTGAGCCCTGCGACCTGAACGCGGCCCTGCAGGGAGCGGCGACGCGCCTCTCGGGGGACGATGGAGTGACCGTACGCCTGGACCTGGCGGAGCCGGCGCCCCTGGTGCGCGCGGATCCCCTGGCGCTCCGCCGGGTGATCGACAACCTCGCGGCCAACGCGCGCGAGAGCCTCGTCGACGGGCACGGCACGGTCACCCTTCGCAGCGAGCGCGGCGAGCGGGTGTGCCTCCAGGTGATCGACACCGGGGTCGGCATGAGCCCGGCAGAGCTCGAGCGGGCCCTGGCGGGATTTCACTCCACCAAGCCGCGCGGCTCCGGCCTGGGACTCACGATCGTTCGGCGGCTGGTGGGAGATGCAGGAGGGGCGCTCCGGGTGGACACCGCTCCGGGGCGGGGATCCTCATTCACGGTGGAATTTCCGGGGTTAGAGGGCCCGGGACACGCGGAAACGCGGGAGAAGGGTGGGGGGGACGGGCGATGACGACGGTCCTGGTGGTAGACGATGTGCCGGCGATGGCGGAGCAGTACGCGTACGATCTGCGCCGGCTGGGGAAGTATCAGACGCTGGTCGCGGCGGGCGGACAGGCCGCGATCGACGTCGTCGCCCGCGAGCCCGTGGACGTGATGATCCTCGATCTCGAAATGCCGGCGCTGGACGGCTTCGCCGTGCTCAAGTCGGTGGGCCGCCGGGTTCCGGTGATCGTCTATACAGGAACCGGGAGCTACGACCGCTGCCTGCGGGCGGTCCAGCTCGGCGCCCGGAGCTTCCTCGACAAGGCCGAGCCGATGGAGCGGGTGGTGCGGGAAGTGGAGCACGTGCTCGAGCGGGAGCGTCTGACGCGCGAAGTCGCCACCCTGCGGGCCTCGGAGGGGGCGCTGGTGGGCACCTCGCCGGCGCTGGCCCGGCTCCGGGAGCAGCTGGCCCGGATCGCGTCCATTCCCAGTCCGGTACTGGTGCTCGGGGATTCGGGCACCGGAAAAGAGCTCGTGGCCCGCGAGCTTCACCGCGTCTCGGCCCGCAAGGGACCGCTGGTGGCGGTGAACTGCGCCGCGCTTCCGGGGGAGCTGGTGGAAAGTGAGCTCTTTGGCCACGAGCGCGGCGCGTTCACGGGCGCCCACACGCTGCGGAAGGGCGCGTTCGAGACGGCGGCGGGGGGAACGCTCCTCCTGGATGAGGTGGGCGAGCTGCCGTTACCGGCGCAGGCCAAGCTCCTGCGGGTGCTCGAACAGCGCGAGATCTCGAGGGTGGGCGGCAACCGGACCATCCCGGTGGATGCCCGCGTGGTGGCGGCTACCAACCGGCACCTGGAAGAGGAGGTGCAGGCGGGGCGGTTCCGGCTCGACCTCTATTACCGGCTCTGCGTGCACGTGCTGAGGGTTCCGGCGCTGGCCGAGCGGCGGTCGGACATCCCGGCGCTGGTCGCGCATCTGGTGAGCGTGGTGGGGTCGCGGTTCGGAATGCGGGCGAAGCCGGTGGAGGCTGAAGCAGTGGAGGTGTTGGCCCGCGCGGACTGGTCCCGGAACAACGTCCGCGAGCTCAAGAACGTGGTCGAACGGATGTTGATCTCGGCGGATGGGGAAGTGCTGGGCGTGGGGGACATTCCCCGGGAAGTGCGCGAGGCTCCGGCCGCGGATGCGGGAGAGACGGCTGGCACGTTCCGCGAGCTTCGGGCGCAGGCGGAACGGCGGATTCTGATGACGGCCCTGGACCGGAACGCGTGGCACATCACGCGGACCGCCCGAGAGCTGGGTCTGGCCGATCATGCGAGTCTGCTCAAGATCCTGCGCCGGCATGGTATCCGGCGGTCCACCTAGGGCGGGAGTGGGGGCACGGCTCCGCGACAAAACAGCACAGTCGCTTCGCCGCGCCCCCACTCCCGCCCTCGTTGCGCATCCAGGATGAGGGCCGCATTCTCCAACGTATGCGGCCCTTTCTTTTGTTCTTGCTGGTCATGCTGCCGCCCGTCATCGCCGGCGCGCAGTCACCCGTTGATCCCGCCCTGGCGGCGTACATAGCGACAATCCGCGCTATCGACAATCACGCGCATCCGATGCGTCCCGTCGCCGCCGGCGCCCCTGCCGACACCGAGTACGATGCCCTGCCGCTGGACGGGATTCCACCCTTTCCGCTCCCATGGCGGCTGACGCTCGACGCCCCGGTGTGGGGGGATGCGGCGCGGGCGTTGGGCGGGGTCACGTCTCCCGCTCAGGCACTCGATCGGGCCGGCATCGACGTCATGTTCGCGAATCGCATCGCGATGGGGGATGGGCTTCCGGCCGCTCGGTTCCGGTGGGTCCCGTTCGACGATCCGCTGATCTTCCCACTCGACACGCGGCTGGCGGGACGCACACCCGATACGCGGGCGCTCTATGCCCTCGAGGCGAAGCTGCTCCGGCGCTACCTCGCCGACCTGGGCCTCAGCGCGCTTCCCGCCACGCTGCCCGAGTTCGAAAGCCAGGTCGTGCTGCCGCTCCTGCGCCGCCAGCATGAGGCCGGCGCGCCCGCCATCAAGTTCGAGGTGGCGTATCTCCGGCCATTCGACTTCGGGACACCTGATACCGCCCGAGCCAGTGCGATTTACGCCCGGTACGCGGGCGGCGGGACGCCATCACCAGAGGACGTGAAGACGCTGTCCGACTACTTGTTCCGGGAGGTGGCGCGGGAAGCGGGGAAACTCGGCATGGCCGTGCACCTGCACGCGCTGGAGTTCTTCGGCGGCTATTACCAGGCCGAGGGGGCGCGTCCCGGGCTACTCGAGCCGGTGTTCAATGACTCGACGCTGCGGGGGACCAACTTCGTGATGATCCACGGCGGCTGGCC
>DATMOQ010000188.1:0-6747 GCA_035568195.1 Gemmatimonadales bacterium | reverse complement strand
TGGACCGCGAACGCCGCCGTCAACAAGGCAGACTCGTCCGGCAAGGCCACGAACGAGCTGGCAGTCCAATTCAAGGGAGGGAAGGCGAGCTTCACGGTGAACGGCAAAGAGGTCTACACCACCGACGCCTCCAACGTCGACGCCAGCGGGATCATCGGCTATCGCGTGAATCACAACCTCGACGTCCATCTGTCGGCCATCGGGATCCACAAACTCAGTAACTAGCTCCTGGTTACCGATCAAGCTCGAACCGCAGTCTCCGATGCGCCTCCCGCAGCGACCGCTCGGCCGCTGCGGGAGTCGCACCCCGCGCGAAGATGAATCCCGGATAGCGTGACCCCTCGGGCCAGGGCACCAGGCGCTCGCCCGGGTGCGCCGTGATCACCACCTCGACGATCCCGGGAACCTGCGCGGCATCGTCGCGTCCGTGGACGCGCTTCAAGGTCCCGGCGCCCGGGACCGGCACCATCATCACGCCGGCCGCCGTCGCCTCGCGCTCCAGGGTCGGAACCGGCAGCCCCAGCGCCCGGCGCAACAGCAGCTCTTCGAGGGTCATGCGGTCGGCGCCGAACCGGAGCACCGCGCTGCACCGGCCGCCGATGGGCCGGGCCGCGATCTCGATCAGCCATGCCCCGCGGGCGTTCCATCGCACCTCGGCGTGCACCGGCCCCCGCTCGATCCCCAGCGCCCGCACCGCCCGTCCGGCGCACTCCTCCACGGCCGCGCGGACGTCGGCGCTGAGGCGACTGGGCGTGAGGTAGATGGTCTCCTCGAAAAAGGGACCGTCGAGGGGATCGGGCTTGTCGAAGAGGGCGAGCACCGTGAGGCGACCGCCCTCGACCAGGCCCTCGACCGCCACCTCCGCCCCGGGGATGAACTCCTCCACGAGATAGTGCCGCGCCGGTTCGCCGCACGCCGCCGCATCGGGCTGGGCCAGGATCGCGGACAGGCGCGCGTGTGCCGCGACGAAGTCCGTGGGATTGTCGGCGCGGATCACGCCCCGCGACGCGGCCAGGCGGAGTGGCTTGAGCACGCAGGGATATGACGTCCGCGACGCGACGCCGGCCGCATCAGCGCCGATCCGGTGCAGTGCGAAGGCCGGGATGGGCACTCCGGCCTCGGCGAAGCGCACGCGCTGGCGATGCTTGTCCCGCGCCGCCTCCGTGGCGGCGACCGGATTTCCCGGAAGGTCCAGCGCTTGCGCGATGGCCGCTGCGAGCACGGCGGTGTCGTCGTCCATCCCCACCACGGCGCTGACCGGGTACCGCGCGTGAAACGCGCGGGCCTGGTCCACCGCGCGCGCGGCGTCGGTGAAGTCCAAAGTGACCAGGGCGTCGGGGTTCGCGTTCTCGAAGGTGCTGGGAAAGTCGGATGCGACCGTGAGGTCGATCTCGAGACGGCGGGCGGCGGCGACGAAGGCGCTGGTGCGGTAGGACGTGGACGGCAGCAACAGCAGGAGCCGCGGCCGCCCGGAGCTACTTCTTGGAAGCTGAGACGTAGGGGCTGGTGCCCGACGCGTGGTCCGTGATGTCGGTGATCCCCTGAACCTCGGGAACCTCCTGGCGGAGCATCGTCTCGATTCCCTGGCGGAGAGTGACATCCGCCATCCCGCACCCCTGGCAGCCTCCCGACATCCGCAGCAGGACCACCGCGTCCTGCACGTCGATCAGCTCGATCCGGCCCCCGTGCTGCGCCACCATCGGGTTGACCTGGGTTTCGAAGAGGTCGGCCACCCGGTCGTAGAGCGCGTCGTCGTCCACCACGGCGTCCTTGCGCTCCACCCGCCGCGACGAGACCGGCGTGGTGCCGGTGGTGAGCGCCGAGCGGATCGCGTCACCGACCGCCTTGCCCATCGCCTGCCAGGTCGCGGTGCTGGTCTTCACGACCGTGACGGTGCTTCCCGACACGATGACCTCGCTCACGGCCAGACCGGGAATCGCGAAGATGTTCTCCACCAGGGGTGAACCCTCGGCGTCGGCGGCGGTCGTGAAACGACGCGCCCCGCCCTCGATGAGAGGCACGGGAAGCACGAACCGGCAACGCGTGTGGTCCGTGGGCTCGGCGGTGATCTTGATGTCGGCCATCAGGGGCGAAGTATGAGGCGGGTCCCGGGACCGGTCAACGGCTGCCGCGAAGCTGCTTCGCGGCCGCGACCAGGTTCGTGAGCGACGCCAGGGTTTCGGCCCAGCCGCGGGTCTTGAGGCCGCAATCCGGGTTTACCCACACCTGACGATCGTCCAGCACGTCACGCGCCGCGCCCAGGAGCTTGACCATCTCGTCCACCGACGGGACTCGGGGGGAGTGGATGTCGTAGACGCCGGGACCGATCTCGTTCGGGTAGTGGAACTCCCGGAACGCGCGCAGGAGCTCCGATCCCGACCGCGCATTCTCGATCGAAATGACGTCCGCGTCCATGTTCGCGATCACCCGCACCACTTCGTTGAACTCGCTGTAGCACATGTGCGTGTGAATCTGAGTGGTGTCGGCGACGCCGCTCGTGGCCAGCCGGAAGGCGCGCACCGCCCAGTCGAGATAGGCACCCTGGTCGGCCCGCTTGAGAGGCATCCCCTCCCGGAGCGCCGGCTCGTCGATCTGGATCACGCGGATCCCCGCCTTTTCGAGATCCCCCACTTCGTCCCGGATCACGAGCGCCAGCTGCACCGCGGTGTCGGCGCGGGGCTGATCGTTCCGGACGAACGACCACTGCAGAATGGTCACGGGGCCGGTGAGCATGCCCTTCACGGGCTTCTGGGTCCGGGACTGCGCATACGCGCTCCAGCGCACCGTCATGGGCCGGGGCCGGGCGACGTCCCCATAGATGATCGGGGGCTTCACGTACCGAGACCCGTACGACTGCACCCAGCCGTGCTCGGTGAACGCAAATCCGTCGAGCTGCTCCCCGAAATACTCCACCATGTCGTTGCGCTCGAACTCGCCGTGCACCAGCACGTCGAGTCCCAGGTCTTCCTGGATCTTGAGCGTCCGCGTGATCTCGCTCTCGACGAACGCGTCGTACTCCGCCGCGGTCCAGGTGCCGTCGTGGAGCTTCTTCCGCGCGCTCCGCACCTCGGCGGTCTGCGGGAACGAGCCGATGGTGGTGGTCGGGAACGCCGGCAGCTTCACTTGTCCTCCGCGACGGGCCCCGTACGAGGATGACCGCCGCTCGTCGGCGGGACGCACCGCCACCACGCGCGCCCGCACCGCCTCGCGATGAATCCGGGGCGAGGTCCGGCGGGACTCGGCGGCCACCCGGCTCTCGATCAGCGCGTGCTGCTCCGCCGCGCGCCCGCCGTTCAACGCCCGGGTCAGGGTCGCGACCTCGCCCAGTTTCTGCCGGGCGAAGGCGAGCCACTGCTTGATCTCCCCGTCCAAACGCTGTTCGAGATCGAGGTCCTGCGGCACATGGAGCAGCGAGCAGGAGGGTGCGACCCAGAGCCGGTCACCGCCCACTTTGTCCCGGACCCGCTCGAGGCTCGAGAGCGCGACCTCGAGATCGCTCCGCCAGATGTTCCGCCCGTCCACGACGCCCGCCGAGAACACCCGCTCCGCGGGCCACTTCTCCAGCACTCGATCCAGATCGCCGGCGCCGCGGACCAGATCGACGTGCACCCCGGCGACCGGCAGCGCGTGCGCCGTCTTCGCGTTCTCTCCCAGCCCCGCGAAATACGTGGCGAGGAGGATGCTGACGCCGGGCGCCTCTTTTGCGAGATAGTCGTAGGCCCGGCCGAACGCCTTGAGCTCCGCATCGGTGCGGTCGAGGGCCAGCGTGGGCTCGTCCATCTGGACCCACTCCGCCCCCGCGCTCTTGAGCTGGCGCAGGACTTCGGCGTACACGGGCAGGAGCGCGTCAAGGCGCGCCAGGCGGTCTCCGCCCCCCGTCGTCTTGGAGAGCAGAAGGAAGGTGACCGGTCCGATGAGGACTGGCTTGGCCGGGATGCCCAGCGCCTTCGCCTCACGCAGCTCGTCCACCGGTTTGGTGGACGACAGCGAAAAACGCTGGTCGGCCGCCAGCTCGGGCACCAGGTAGTGGTAGTTGGTGTCGAACCACTTCGTCATCTCCATCGCCACCACGTCGCGGCCCTTGCCCTGACTCCCCCGCGCCATCGCGAAGTAGGTGTCGAGGTCGACCAGGGACCCGGCGCGCAGGGCGTACCGCGCCGGCACCGCGCCCACCATCGCGCACGTGTCCAGCATCCTGTCGTACAGGGAAAAGTCGTTGACGGGGACCAGCTCGATTCCGGCGTCCCGCTGCATGGTCCAGTGCCGGGCACGCAGGGTCCGCGCTGTCTCGAGAAGGTCGGCGGCGGGAAGCTTGCCCGCCCAGTAGCCCTCGGTGGCGCGCTTGAGCTCACGCGCGGCGCCGAGCGATGGGAAGCCGAGGTTGTGTGCGAGAGCCATAGGGCCGGGAATCTAATCGTATATTTCGCTGGATATGGTGCCGCCGTTATTCCTCGCCCTCCAGATGCTTTGCCCCCACGACTCGTCAGCCCGCGTGGCGCTCGATCAGGGTTGGCGTTCCTTCGGCGCCGACCAGGCTGGGGCGGCCGCCCGTTCCTTCGCTGTGGCCGACTCGCTCTGCCCCGGCATCCGCGGGGCCCGCACCGGGCTGGGCTTTGCCTGGTTGCGCCTCGGGCGGCCCGGCGAGGCCGAAAAGGAATTCCGGCAAGCCGGGGCCGCTGATTCCTCCGACGGCGACGCCTTCTACGGTCTCGGGATCGCCAGCCGCCGGCTGGGACGACGCGTCCAGGCCATTGCCGCGCTGGAGCGCGCCCTGCGCATCACCCCCGGGTACGTCGACGCCGAGAACGAGCTCCTGACCCTCGGCGTAGCGTCTCCGCTACCACCCGCCCACCGCCCCGATTCCGCCCAGGTCCCGGCCCGGATCTCCGGTGACCACTTCGAAATCCACACGCCCTCGGGATGGCGCTCCCTGTACCTGCGCGGCATCAATCTCGGCGCCGCGCTGCCGGGGAAATTCCCGTCCGAGTTCCCTGAGGCCGAGTCGACGTACACCCGGTGGCTGGGCCTGATGGCCGCCGCCCACGCCAACGTGGTCCGCGTGTACACGCTGCATCCCCCGGTTTTCTATCGCGCCCTGAAGGACTGGAACGACGCCCACCCCGACGAGGCACTGTGGCTCATGCACGGCGTGTGGGCCGAGGCGCCTCCGAAGAGCGCGTACGACAACCCTGCCTGGCGCGCGGAGTTCCTGCGGGAGATGCGCCGCGTCGTGGACGCCATCCATGGCCACGCGTCCCTCCCCGCCCGGCCCGGGCACGCGTTCGGTCGCTTCGACGCCGACGTGTCGGGCTACACGCTGGCGTACTTGATCGGCCGCGAGTGGGAGCCCTCGACCATCGCGGCGTTCGATTCCCTCCACGCCGGCGACACCCAGTTCACCGGGAGATTCCTCTCGCTCCCCCGCGGCACCCCTGCCGACCGGTGGATGACGGCGCAGTGCGATTCGATGCTCGGGCTCGAGTGGGACCTGTATCACGCGTCCCGCCCCATCGCGTATGTCAACTGGCCCACACTCGATCCCCTGCACCACCCTACCGAGACCACCGTCGCGGAGGAGGCCGCTCTCCGGCGGGAGCGCGGGATACCGGCCAATCCGTCCAACCGGGAATACGACAACGACGCCGTGTCGCTGGACGCCGGGCTGGTCCACCCCACGCCGGCCGACCTGGGAGGCTGGTACGTCGCCTATCACGCGTATCCGTACTATCCGGATTTTATGAATCTCGAGCCGGCGTACGGAGAAGCGCGCTCGTCTTTCGGCCCGTCGCACTACTTCGGGTACCTCCTGGATCTCAAGCGCCACTACACCGGGATGCCCATCGTCATCGCGGAGTACGGTGTGCCGTCGTCCCGCGGGGACGCTCACCGGCAGGCCGAGGGCCTGGATCACGGCGGGCACGACGAGGGCGCAATGGCGGCGGCCGACGTGCGCCTCACCCGGGAGATTCGGGAGGCGGGACTCGCGGGAGGAGTGCTCTTCGCCTGGATCGACGAATGGTTCAAGCACAATTGGCCGGTGGTCGATCTCGAAACGCCGGCCGAGCGAACCCGCCTCTGGCACAACGCGATGGACGCCGAGCAGAACTACGGACTCCTGGGAGAGTATGCGGGAGACACCGCCACCCTCCCCGTCCTCGGCGCTGACCCGGCGAAGTGGCGCGCGCTCCCGGTGCTCGAGCGGGACAGCGCGGTGACCGTTCGGGTGGGGTCGGACGCGGCGTACCTGTATCTCGCCCTCGAGGGCCGCTGGCCGGTCGGCGTCGGCCATGTGGTGGGGATCGACACGTACGATCGGAGCGCCGGGCAGTTCCTGCTCCCCGGTCTGAAATCGCCGGGGACGGTGGGATACGAATTCGCCCTCACCCTCCGGGACACGGCCGGGGGCCACATGTGGGTAGCGCCCTGGTACAACCCGTATCTCGGTCCGCGCCCTGGGATGGGCGCCACCGCCCTCGATCCCTTCTATCATTACGGCGCCACGGTGACGGAAGCGGGGCGGACGGGGGCGTGGGATTCCATGTGGGTGACGTCCAACCGCTGGCGCATCGCCCGGGACGGGAGGACGTTCCCCGCGAACGGCTGGGATCGGGGGCGACTCCACTTCGGGACCGAGGCGAGCTCGACGCTCGCGGACTGGTACGTGGATCGGGCCGCCGGGCTGGTCGAAGTCCGGATCCCCTGGGGGCTCTTGAACGTGACTGACCCGTCTTCGCACCGGATCCTCAG
>DATMOQ010000187.1:0-3681 GCA_035568195.1 Gemmatimonadales bacterium | reverse complement strand
CCGCGGTGAGCGTGGTCTTGCCATGATCGACGTGGCCGATCGTCCCGACGTTTACGTGCGGCTTCGTCCGCTCGAACTTTGCCTTCGCCATGCACCCCTCAAGTAGTGACGGTTTGTTTCTCGACGCCGTTAGTTCTTAGCCTTTGACCTTCGACACGATTTCTTCAGCCTTCGCCTTCGGCACTTCCGAGTAGTGGCTGAACTGCATCGAATAAATGGCCCGGCCCTGGCTCATGGACCGCAGCGTGGTCGAGTAGCCGAACATCTCGGCCAGCGGCACGCTCGCCGCCACGACCTGCGCGTCGGCGCGCTGGGTCATCCCGCCGATCTTGCCGCGGCGGGACGAGAGGTCGCCGATCACTTCGCCCATGTAGTCCGAGGGGGTCACCACTTCGACGTCCATGATGGGCTCGAGCAGGATGGGATGCGCCTGCCGGGCCGCTTCTTTCACCGCCATCGAGCCGGCGATCTTGAACGCCATTTCGCTGGAGTCGACGTCATGGTAGGAGCCGTCCACCAGCTCCACCTTCACGTCCACCATGGGATAGCCGGCCAGCACGCCGTTCTCGAGCGCTTCCTTCACGCCCGCCTCGATCGGATTGATGTATTCCTTGGGAATCGCGCCGCCCACGATGTTGTCTTCGAACACGAAGCCGGTGCCGGCCTTGCCGGGCTCGAGGTGAATCACCACGTGCCCGTACTGCCCTCGGCCGCCGGACTGGCGGATGAACTTGCCTTCGACGTATTCGACGCGCTTCCGCACCGTCTCGCGGTAGGCCACCTGCGGGCGGCCCACGTTGGCTTCGACCTTGAACTCCCGCTTCATCCGGTCGACGATGATCTCGAGATGCAGCTCGCCCATCCCACTGATGATGGTCTGGTTGGTCTCGGCGTCAGTATGCACGCGGAAGGTCGGATCTTCCTCGGAGAGCTTCTGCAGGGCCACGCCCAGTTTGTCCTGGTCGGCCTTGGTCTTGGGCTCGATGGCGACGGAGATGACCGGCTCCGGGAACTTCATCGCCTCGAGGATGATGGGATGGTTCTCGTCCGCCAGCGTGTCGCCGGTGCGGGTGTCCTTCAGGCCGATGGCGGCGGCGATCTCGCCGGCGCGCACTTCCTCGATCTCTTCCCGCTTGTTCGCGTGCATCTGCAGGAGCCGGCCGATGCGCTCCTTGCGGTCCTTGGTGCTGTTGTAGACGTAGGACCCGGCGGCGAGCACGCCCGAATAGACGCGGAAGAAGGTGAGACGCCCCACGTAGGGGTCGGTCATGATCTTGAACGCCAGCGCCGCGAAGGGCTCCTCGTCCGACGCCTTCCGCTCGGCGTGGGTCTCGTCGTGGTGCGGCAGATGTCCCTGAATGGCCGCCACGTCCACCGGCGCCGGCAGGTAGTCGACCACCGCGTCGAGCAGCGCCTGCACGCCCTTGTTCTTGAAGGCCGCGCCGCAGAGGACCGGCACCACGCTGCCGTGGATGGTGGCCTTGCGCAGCACCGCCCGGATCTCTTCCTCGGTGAGCGGCTGGCCTTCGAGGTACTTGTGGAGGATGGCGTCGTCGTATTCGACGATCATCTCGAGGAGCTCATGCCGCATGACGGCGATCCGCTCCTTCATGGCCTCCGGAATGGGGCCTTCCACGTACTTCTTGCCCAGGGTCTCGTCGTCATACACGATCTCGACCTGGCGGATGATATCGACCAGGCCCGTGAACAGCTCCCCGGACCCGAGCGGCAGGTGGATCGGAATGGCCTTGGCGCCGAGGCGGTCGCGGACCATGGCGAGGCAGCGGTCGAAATCGGCGCCGACGCGGTCCATCTTGTTGACGAAAATGACGCGGGGGACGCGATAGCGGTCGGCCTGGCGCCAGACCGTCTCGGTCTGGGGCTCCACGCCGCCCACGGCGTCCAGCACGGTCACGGCGCCGTCGAGGACGCGGAGCGACCGCTCCACTTCGACGGTGAAGTCCACGTGGCCGGGGGTGTCGATGATGTTGATGCGGTACTGGGTGCCGAGGCGGGACCAGAACGCGGTGGTGGCGGCGGAGGTGATGGTGATGCCGCGCTCCTGCTCCTGCTCCATCCAGTCCATGGTCGCGGTGCCGTCGTGCACTTCGCCCAGCTTGTAGTTCCGCCCGGTGTAATACAGGATCCGCTCGGTCGTAGTCGTTTTCCCGGCATCAATGTGGGCCATGATGCCGATGTTCCGGATGTGATCGAGCGGTGTCGTACGGGCCACTAGGTCTCTTCCCTCAGCAAAAATGCGGGGCGACCGCGACGCCCAGGGTCCTGGGCCGGTCTCGCTCCGCTCTCATCCGGGAGGGCGACCCTCCCTGGACGGGCTTCGTCTGTGTGTTACAGCCTACCAGCGATAATGCGCGAAGGCCCGGTTGGCCTCAGCCATCTTGTGCGTGTCTTCTTTCTTCTTGATGGTCTCGCCCTCACCCTTCGAGGCAAGAATCATCTCCGCCGCCAGCCGCTCCGACATGTCCTTCTCGCGGCGGGACCTGCTGTACGAGATCAGCCAGCGCATGGCCAGCGCCGTCCGGCGCTCCGGCCGCACTTCCACGGGCACCTGGTACGTCGCGCCGCCGACGCGGCGGGACTTCACCTCGAGGGCCGGCTTGGCGTTCGAGAGCGCCTGCTTGAACACGTTCACGCCCGGCTGCCCGGTGCGCTGCTCGATCAGGTCCATCGCGTTGTAGAACACACGCTCGGCGATCGACTTCTTGCCGCGACCCATCAGGTTGTTCAAGAACTTCGACACCGTCTGACTGTCGTACCGCGGGTCGGGCGGCACCGGCCGGCGGACCGCTTTCTTGCGGCGGCTCACTTGCTGCCTTCCTTCTTGGGCCGCTTGGCGCCGTACTTGGAGCGCGACTGCTTCCGATCGGTCACCCCGGCGGAGTCGAGCGTGCCGCGGATGATGTGATACCGGACGCCGGGCAGGTCCTTCACGCGGCCGCCGCGGATCATCACGATCGAGTGCTCCTGCAGATTATGCCCTTCACCCGGGATGTACGCCGTCACTTCGAACCCGTTGGTCAACCGCACGCGCGCCACTTTGCGCAGCGCCGAATTGGGCTTCTTCGGCGTCGTGGTGTAGACGCGGGTACAGACACCCCGTTTTTGCGGATTGCCACGCAGCGCGGGGGCCTTTTCCTTCGACTCCACGTCCCTGCGTCCATGGCGGACGAGCTGATTGATGGTCGGCATAAGCTCCGGAACTATGCTCCAAAAAAGTCGGGAAATAGACTTCAAAGCTAAGGGGGGACTTGGACTTGGGTCAACCCCGACTCCTGATTGGAAGCGATTGAGGCCTGGGCGCTTTGTCCGGCCACGGCTAGTTTCGGGACATGCGACTCGCCTCCCTGCTCCTCCTCGGCATCGTCGCACCCGCGGCCGCTCAGCAGTTGCCCCGAGAGCCCCCTCGCTATGCCGCGACTTTCCCAGGCCGGTCCAACCGGCAGGGTCCCCCGCTGGTCACGCCCGGGGACCATGCCTGGGAGGGTGCCAAGGTCGGAGGGTTGATCCTGGGACTCGGTGGGCTCGGGGTTGGTTACGCCTGGTGTGCCCAGGGGGACACAGGGCATCCCACCAACTTCGGCTACTGCGCTCCCCGGTCCCTCATCGGCGGACTCATAGGAGCCACCATCGGCGCCGTCATGGGAGGATTCATCGGCAGCG
>DATMOQ010000186.1:0-6042 GCA_035568195.1 Gemmatimonadales bacterium | reverse complement strand
TTCGGGGGTGGCGGATTCGGCGGTGGGGCCACGGGCGCGGGCACGCCGGACTTCTCGTCGCGCCTGGCCCAGATTCTGCCCAACCCCATTCCCGTGATCCTGGGGTTCAAGGACTCCCTGCACTTCACGCCGCAGCAGGATTCGGCGTTGCAGGTGATCTCGGACTCGCTCGACACGCTGAACCACGCGGTGGGGGATTCCCTGCAGGCGGCGGTGAAGGCGGCGGGGGATCGCCCCGATCCGGGCATTCTCTTTGCGCGCCTGCGCCCCAAGCTGCAGCTGGGACGCGACAACATTCGCAAGGCACTCGACAAGGCGAAGGTGGTCCTGGGTCCCGAGCTGTGGGCCAAGTTGCCGGCGGCGATCACCACTCCCGGGGCGGGCCGGCGCGGTGGCGGCGGGGGACGCGGACCGGGAGGGGACTGAATTCCGGGCTTGACCCGACTGAGGCGGAGTGGTCACTTCCGGGACGACCCCTCCGACCTCCTCGGGAGATTCCATGTTGAAACCCGTCGCCGTCGTCGCCGCATTGTCGCTCGCCGTCGCTCCGCTCCACGCCCAGGATCTCGTGGCCCTTTGTAAGCAGCTGTCCCACCCCGACGTCGGGGCGTGGTCGGCGTATCAGTTCGTGGGCGGGCGGGAGGACGGCGCCACCATGAAGCTGTCGGTCGTGGGCGGCGAATCCCACGGAGATACCTCCTACCTCTGGATCGAGATGGCGATGGCCGGGATGCAGGGCGCCAACGGCCAGAAGATCTCAGCCGTCTCGAAGATGCTGGTTGCCAGCTTCGGACCCGGTATGAGCCACCCGCGCGCGATGGTCTTCAAGTTCGGGACCGCGCCCGCCATGACCATGCCCATGGGCGGGCCAATGGCGCAGATGGCCGGGAGCGACCGGACCGGCATCGAGAAGTGCGGACAGGGAAAGTCGCTGGGATGGGAGAACGTCACCGTGCCGGCCGGAACGTTCCACGCCCTGCACGTCCAGGACGCCGACGGCCACGGCGACTACTGGGTCATGCCCAGCATGTCGCTGGGACTGATCAAGGCCCAGACGGGGAGTGAGCGGAGCGATCTCGTTCTCACCGGTCACGGGACGGGCGCGAAGGACGCGATCACCGAAACCCCGGTTCCGTTCAATCCCGCGATCCTGATGCAGATGATGGGTGGTCAGACCAGCCACTAGGGAGTTTTTCCGATGAAACGACGCTCGCTGGTGGTGGCGGCGGCCGGAGCGATGGCCGCGCTCCCGCTCCTGCCCCCCGATCTTCAGGCGTTCACCCGCGCCATCCGCGCGCGGATGGGTTCCGGGCTGCGCACGCTCGATCCGCACCAGCACGCCACGGTCACCACCGTCGCCGACCTGATCATTCCCGCCACCGACACCCCGCCTGCCAGCGCGGGGAACGTGGCCGGGTTCATCGACGTGGTGCTCAGCGACTGGTACGCGGACGACGACCGGGCCGCCTTCCTTTCGGGGCTGGCGGATCTCGACGCCCAGGCGCACACGGCGTTCGGCAAGGACTTCGTGGACGGCCCGCCGGCCCAGCAGACGGCGCTGCTCCAGGGACTGGACGACGAGACCTCCCGGTGGAACGCCTCGCCGCGGAAGGCTCGCGGACCCGAGCCGTTCTTCCACCGGATGAAGTGGCTGACGGTATACGGCTACTACAGCTCCGAGCCCGGGCTGGTGAAGGACCAGCGCTTCGTGATGATCCCGGGGCACTACGTCCCCTGCGCGCCCGCCGACTCGTCCGCGACGGGGGACTTCTGATGAAGACCTACGACGCCATCGTCATCGGCTCCGGCATGACGGGGGGCTGGGCCGCGAAGGAGCTGACCGAGCATGGTCTCGAGACCCTGGTCCTCGAGGCCGGGCCCATGATCACCCCGGCCGACTATGTAGAGCATGTCCCACCCTGGGAGAAGCCGTTCCGGGGGCTGGGGGACCGCAAGAAACAGCTCGAGCGGCAGCCGATTCAGAAGGAGTGCTACGCCTGCGACGAGTGGTCGGGCAAGTTCTTCGTGGACGACATCGACAACCCCTATACGCAGGAGGAGGGGAAGCCCTTCCTCTGGCTCCGCGGCCGGCACGTGGCGGGGCGCTCGATCATGTGGGGGCGGCAGGTGTATCGCTGGAGCGATCTGGATTTCGAAGCGAACCTCCGGGACGGTATTGCGGTGGACTGGCCCATCCGGTATGCCGACATCGCACCCTGGTACGACCACGTCGAGGACTTCATCGGCATCTCCGGCGAGAAGCTGGGCCTCTCCCAGCTTCCGGACGGAAAGTTCCTGAAGCCGATGGACCTGAACTGCGGTGAAGTGATGATGCGGGACGTCATCGCCCGGCACTGGGGCGGGGAGCGCGTCCTCACCATCGGCCGGTGCGCGGTGCTCACCGAAAACCACAACGGGCGGGCCGCCTGCCACTACTGCGGGTACTGCGAGCGCGGCTGCATCACGCTCTCCTACTTCAATTCGATCAACGCCACGCTTCCCGCGGCCCAGCAAACGGGCAAGATGACCCTGCGCCCGGACAGCGTGGTGCACTCGCTCATCTACGACAAGAAACGGAGCCGGATTTCAGGGGTCCGCGTGATCGACTGCGTCACCCAGCATGCCCTCGAGTTCCAGGGGAAGGTCGTGTTCCTCTGCGCCTCCGCCCTCGAATCCGCCCGCATCCTGCTCAACTCGGCCACGCCGGAGTTCGCCAACGGACTGGCCAACTCGAGCGGTGAAGTGGGCCACAACGTCATGGATCACATCATGGGTGGCGGCGCGTCGGGCCGGATCGACGCTCCGGCGGACCGCAACACCGTGGGCCGCCGCCCCAACGGGATTTACGTGCCCCGGTTCCGGAACCTGACCGGCGGGCCAAAATCCAAGTTCCTGCGCGGATACGGATTTCAGGGGGGCGCGGGCCGCGACGGCTGGTGGCGCGGGACCGACCTGCCGGGATTCGGCGCGGGGTGGAAGAAGCAGATCGAAGCGCCGGGGGACTGGCACATGGGGTTCGGGGGGTTCGGGGAGTGCCTGCCGCGCCACGAGAACCATCTCGAGATCGATCACACCAAGACCGACAAGTGGGGCATTCCGGTCATCAAGATCAGCGTGGCGTACTCGGACAACGAGCGCGAGCTGATGGAGGACTCGTCGATCGCCGCCGCCGAGATGCTCGCGGCCGCGGGAGCCCGGGACATCTCCGTCGGCACCGACTTCTCGCCCCCGGGGAAGGCCATCCACGAGATGGGGACGGCGCGCATGGGACGGGACCCCAAGACCTCGGTGCTGAACGCGCACAACCAGTCGTGGGACATCCCCAACTTGTTCATCACCGACGGAGCCTGCATGACGTCCTCGGCCTGTCAGAACCCGTCCATCACCTACATGGCCCTGACCGCACGCGCCGCGAATTACGCGGTGGACGCGATGAAAAGGAACGAACTGTGAAGAAAACCAGGAGCGGGGAGCGGGGAGCGGTCGGACGCCGTGAGTTTCTGGGCATCGCTGGCATGGGGTTGGCATCGATGAATCCTTTAATGCGACACATCTCCCGACTCCCGAGTCCCGCCTCCCGCATCCCGAAAGTCGGCCTGCAGCTTTACACGGTCCGGGATCTCCTGAAGACCGATTTCGAAGGCACGCTGACCAAGGTGGCGGCCATCGGGTACCAGGAAGTGGAGCTCACGGACTTCTTCGGCCGCGCTCCCGCTGACGTGAAGAAGCTGCTCGACCGCCTGGGCCTGGCCGGGGTCTCGATGCACTTCGACTACGCCAAACTCCCCGCCGGCCTCGACCAGATGATCGCCGACGCGCACGCCGTGGGCCTGCAGTACGTCACCTTTGCGTGGATCCCGGAGGAGCTGCGCCGGGACGTGGACGGGTGGAAACGGGTGGCGGAGAGCCTGACCCGGACGGCCGAGAGGTGCCGGGCCGCCGGACTCGAGCTCAGCTACCACAACCACAGCTACGAATTCAAACCGCTCCAGGGTCAGCTGCCCTACGACGTGCTCATGGCGAATTCGGATCCCCATCTGGTGCTGGGCGAGATGGATCTGTTCTGGATCACGGACGGCGGCCAGGACCCGCTCGCGTATTTCGCCAGGTATCCCGGCCGCTTCCCGCAGGTGCACGTGAAGGACATGGGCCCCGGGCCGGGACCCGATCACACCATGGTGGACGTGGGGAAGGGCGTCATCGACTGGAAGAAGATCTTCGCGCACGCGGAGCAGGCGGGGATCAAGCATTACTACGTGGAGCATGACAATCCGCCCCATGCGCTCGACGACATCAAGGTCAGTTACGAGTACTTGAAGACCCTGGAGTTCTGAGTCCTAGCTATTCGTCAGGAGCTCCCCCGGCCGCACTGGAGATCTGGTCCGCCCTGATCTTGCCGGGATCGAAGCGCTCCGCCGCGTCGATCAGTTTCTCCATCGTCTCGTCGAACTCCGCCGGCCCCTTCTTGAAGCGCAGGTAATTGATGCGGGAGACCACGAACGCCTTGAGGTAGGGGCTCTGGAACCCCTTGGCCTTCAGGGCGGTCACGGCCCGGCTCACGGCGTCGTCGAGTTTCAGGACCCGCGCGGCCCGCTTGCGCCGGACCTGCACCGCCTTGGACAGCTTCATGGGCAGGAACTCGTCGATCCGCTTGAGGATGGACTGGTACGCCCCTCCCGAGAACCGCCCGTTCTGCTGGTAGCACAACCCCAGGGTGAGCAGCGAGGGCTCCTCGAACTCGAGCTCGAACTCCGTCTCGTCCCGGTCGTCCAGCTCGGCCAGCCCATGCTCCAGACGCATCACCTCGAGGGACCGCTCCCGGACGTTGTGCGCCTTCTCGGTGTTGAGCACCAGGATCCGGTGCGCCACCTCGGCGTCGGGCACCACGAGAGCGAGAATGCTCCGGGCGCCGAGCTGCTTCAGCGCGCCCAGGCGGTGATAGCCGTTGGGGGTCCAGTAGCCGCCGTCGTCGGTCCGCACGGCGATCACCGGATCCAGAAAGCGGTCGAGCTTGTCGATGGCCTTGGCCAGCCGCGCCACGTGCGTCGGGGACAGGTCGCGCTGGTAGGGCGTGGGCTCGACCTTGGAGAGGGGCAGGCCGGCCAGGATCTGCCAGTTGGAGCCCAGGGGCTCGCGGTACGCCCCGACGACCACCCCGCCGTCTTCGACGATGGCGTCCGCCAGCTTCTTGATCGCCGGCGGCGGGCTCTCGGCCAGCAGCTCCTTGGCGGTGAGCCCGCGCGACTCTTTCGCGGCCTTCTTGCGGCGGGTGATCTTTTTCTTAGCGGCCATTAGTGGTCCTGTTATCCCCGGGGCCACGCCCCGGGGTCATGGGGGCGTGCCCCGGGGCTTCTCGCTCGAGAGCCGCTGCAGGCCCGCGCGGGCTTCATCGACGTAGGGTTTGAGGGACGCGTCGCCGTGGGCCCAATGGGCCACCACGTCGGCGTACGCGTCCCGGGCCACGTCCTGGTTTTTCAGGCGCTCATTCACCCGCCCCTTTTCGAGCGACCACAGCACGTCCGTGGGCAGGGGACTGCGGTGGTTGAAGGCGGGCTCCCCGTCGAGCAGCCGCGCCGCTTCCTGGTCCCGGCCCCGGGCGGTGAGCAGCTCGATCCGAACCAGGGCATCGAGGGGGCAGAACCCGAAGCAGGCGGTGTCCGGGAGCGCCTGGAAGAGGCCCAGGGCCGCGCTCGTGTCCCGGCGCGCCAGGGCGAGGTACGCGGGCCCCGACTTCATGAGGTACCCCACCAGCTCGGTGCCCACCGCCGGGAAGTGCGGGGGCGGTTTGCGTCGCACCGAATCGACCCGCTGGTTGAACGCCTTGATCGACGCCGTGTCCCCGCGCCCGGCCCACCACGCCAGCGCCGCCCAGTTGCCGTTGTTCAGCTGGTGTGCGAGTGCATTCACGGCCTGGTCCGCGGAATCCGGCGGAATCGCCCCGAGCAGCAGGAGCTCGACCGCTATCTGGGGCGGGACGGCGGGGCCGACGTCGTACGCGGCCCGGAGATGTCCCCGATTGGCGAGCGAGAGCGCCTCCAATCC
>DATMOQ010000185.1:0-6649 GCA_035568195.1 Gemmatimonadales bacterium | reverse complement strand
GTTCTGCACCTGCTTGGTGGAGAAGTAGTAGAAGCGGTGCAGGAAATTGAACTGGACGACGGCCGGATCAGGGACCCAGGTGCCGCCCAGGTCGGGGGTGCGATACAGGAGCGACTGCGCGCTCAGGGGCGCGGCCACGAGGCTCAGCACGAACAGTGTACGCTTCATGAGTTTCCCTTCCCTAAGAAATCGTCGTGATGAAGTGCGGAATTTGGAGTGCGGAATGCGGAATCGACCGCGGGCAGTTCACTCCGCACTCGGCACTCCGCACTCGCATCTTCAACGCCACTCTTTCACCCAGCGATCGTATCCCACCGGCACCACGCCTCCCTGCTGAAGGACTTCGATCCCGGACGGGTCGCGATAGACCCTGCGATAGAAGACGTGCGTGACGCCCGAGTTGATGATCAGCTTGGCACACATCACGCACGGTGAGGCACTGACGAACACCACCTTGTCCCGGACGCTGCCCGGCGCTTTCACCAGCGCGTTCATCTCCGAGTGGATGCAGCCGCAGTTGCCCGGGACCGTCGAATCGCACCGGTTGGGGAGGCCGCGGGCGTTGCCGTTGTACCCGATGGCCAGCACGTTTTCGAGCGCCTGGTCCGTGACGACGGTGCCCACCTGCAGGCGGGCGCAGGTCGAGCGCTTCGCCAGCTCCTCCGCCATCCGCATGTACACCTCGTACAGGGGAATCCGGTCGGTGGTCGCGGTGGCGCCGTCGGCCAGCGCATTCAGGTAGTGGGTGTTGGCGGTGACGCTGTCTTTAGGCGCGAACATGGAGATCCTGGTCGGGGTCGTAGCCGGCGTAGCGGCCGCGCGCGCGTTCCTGGGCCAGCCAGGTGTCGAATCCGGAGGGCACCAGCCCGTTGGATCGCTCCTGCCGCTCGGCCGCGCGGGTCGCGAGGTAGTCGGCGTATTCGTTCTTGGGGTGGCCGTCATGTCCACGAACCCAATGCCATTCCACCGCGTGTCCGGCCGCGGACTGCACCAGCTTCTGCCACAGGGGGAGGTTCTCGATCGCCCCCGTCTTCCGCTTCCAGCCGCGGGCCTGCCACCCGGAGACCCACTCGTTCATCCCCTTCACCAGGTACTCCGAATCCGACACGTAGCGGATGTGGGCGCGCTGCCACTGCCGGTGCAGCCACTCGAGCGTCGCGATGGCACCGGCCAGCGCCATCCGGTTGTTGGTGGTTTCCGGGGCGCACTCATAAAGGTCCCATCGGGCCACGCTGTCGCCGGCGCGGGCTTCGATCAGGGACGCGTTGCCGCCCGGGTTCGGCGGCGTGGTTCCGTTTCCCAGGCAGCTTTCGTCGGCGTGCACCACCACGAACGGAAGGTCGAGATCGGCCATCAGGGCTGCACGATCACCGGGAGGTCGGTGTGCCGCAGAATGTCTTCCGCGTGCGAGACTACCACGCTGGGGCGCTCGGACGCCCGGGGGACGTGGGCACCCGCGAACAGGCAGTCGGCCCCCGCCCGTCGCACCACGGTCGCGACGACCTCGCCGGGCTTGCCGATCTCCACGTGGGTCACGAAGCGGACTCCCTGCAGTGAGAGAAGCGCCTCGGCGGCGCCGACCACCTTGAGACCGGCGGCCTTGGTCTTCGCGGCATGGATCAGGTGGACCGTGCCGTCGCCGACGCTCGCGAAGCGCGCCGCCAGGTCGAGGGCCCGCCGGCTGGTCTCCCCGTCGTCGTAGGCGACGGCGCAGACGTTCATGGGCGACGGGGCGCTCCCGCACACGATCACGCACCGCTCCGCGATGCGGATCAGCGACGCGACCGTGGGGCCCAGCGCGCCCTCGCCGGCGTGGCTGCCGCGCCGCCCGACCAGTACCGCGTCCACGCCCTTGGCCAGCTCGGCCAGCGCGAGGTCGGGCTCTCCGGTGCGGGCCTCCGTCTCGACCTTCAGTCCCGTGGCCGTGACCCGCTCGGCCGCGCGGGCGAGCAGCCCCGGATCGGCGGCGTCCGGGTCCTGCACCGTGACCACCACCAGGGTGGCGCCGAACCGGTGCCCGAGCAGGATGGCCTGCTCGAGCGCCTGGTCGGCGCGGGGACTGCCGTCGAGGCCGATCAAGAGCCGGGTGAACACCGCCCGTTCCTCGTCATGGGAGGACCGCGAAGGTCTCGATCTCACGCAGACGGAAGGCCAGGACTTCGCCGGTCATCGGCAACCGTCCCCGGAGCGTCTCATCCCGTTCTCCGGTTTCGAGGTCTTCCGCCACCACCACATATTCGGTGCCCCGCCGCCGGAGCGCTACTCGGCGGTGCTCACGCACCGCGCGCTCCAGGGCGTCGAGCGCTTCCGGCGTCAGCCCGCGGTACTCCGGGATGGCGGTCACCGCACCGCGATGGATCCCGGTTCACCCGCGCGCACCCGCCCGATCTCCGCGGCTGCGAGTGTCCCCTCGCGCTGCAGGGCCGCCAGCACCCGCTCCCGGCTCGATTCGGGCAGCGCGATGAGCAAACCGCCCGACGTCTGCGCGTCGGCGAGAATGATGCGGTCCACTTCAGCGATCGACGGATCGAAGGTCACCGCGTGCGCCACGCTCGCGAGGTTCCGCTTGGTCCCGCTGGGCACCGCGCCCTTCAGCGCCATCTCGCGGACGCGGGGGAGGAGGGGCACGAGGCCCGCCTGGAGATCGGCGGCGGCACCGCTCGCGCGCAGGAGGCTGTTCAAGTGTCCCAGCAGGCCGAACCCCGTCACGTCGGTGGCGGCGTGCACGGGAGCCGCGCGGAGTGCCCGCCCCGCTCCCGCGTTCAGCGTGGTCATCGATCGGACCGCCGGCGCCAGCTCGGGTGCCGGCAGGAGGTCGCGCTTCAGCGCCGTGGTCAGCACGCCGGTGCCGATGGGCTTGGTCAGGATCAGGATATCGCCCGGCCGGGCGCCGGCGTTGGTCACGATGCGGTCGGGGTGCACCTCGCCGATCGCGACCATGCCGTACTTGGGCTCGGGGTCGTCCACCGAATGGCCGCCCAGGACGAATGCGCCCGCCTCGTGCGCGATCTCGGCGCCGCCGCGCAGAATTTCGCCCAGCAGCTCGAAGGGGAGCTTCTCGCGCGGCCAGCCCACCAGATTGAGCACGAGCAGCGGGGTGCCGCCCATCGCGTAGACGTCGGAGAGCGCGTTGGCGGCCGCGACCCGGCCGAAATCGTATGGGTCGTCCACCACGGGCGTGAAGAAATCGACGGTGGCCACCAGGGCCCGGTCGTCGGAGATCCGAAAGACGGCCGCGTCGTCCCGGTTGGAGGCGTCGACCAGCACGCGGGGATCCGCGGCGACGGGGATGTGCTGCAGGACCTGCGCCAGGTCATTGGGACCGAGCTTGCAGGCGCACCCCGCGCCGTGGGAATAGCTGGTGAGGCGGACCGCTGCAGTCATGGTCCGCCAAAGATACTCTGGGTCCTAGGCTTCCGCGGCGATACGCGACGCGCGGTACGCGATAAGCGCGCGTTCCTGCGTGGCCGGCTCGTCGTCTTCAGGATGGAACCCGAGGAGGCCCGGCACCGCGCGCGTGATCACCTCGCGGGCGGCCCTGGTTCCCGCCAGGATCAACCCCTCCAGCATGTGGAAGCGGTCGGCCCCGGTCCATCCGCCGTCGCCGTTCTGCGCCTGCGCCACCCGACCCACCCATTCATCGACGTGGTCGTGATGAGGCGGGGGGGCGAGAGCCACGGTGCCCAGGGCACACGCGGACAGCGTGAGTGTGGGCTGCTCGCGGGAGGCGAGATCGGCCACCCGCTGGACGATTCCCGGACGATCTCCCTGACGGGCCCGGAGCGCCACCTTGAGCCCGATGCAGCGCGCCGCAAAGAGGGCCTCGTCGAACGACGACAGCAGGGCGCCGTTGGGCAGTGCCAGGGGGACCGCGGCACTCGCCGCCACCGCGCCTTCGACGACGTTGACCACCCAGCCCACCAGCCGCAGCAGTCCACCTTCCACGACGTCCACTCCCAGGTCCATGATCTCCCACGCCGCCCACGCGGTATCCATGAGGGATTCGCCGATGGATCCGTCCATCCGGGTGGCGGCGCGGCGCTCGTTGCAGAGGAGTTCCGCGAGCGTCGCGTCGTCGGGGGCCGGGCGTCCGGCGATCTGACGGGCCAGCAGGCCCGGGCGCGTGTTTTTGGCGAAGAGGTAGCTCTCGAGCTTCTTCATCTGAGCCTCCACATAAGAAGCGCCCCGGCTCCGACGTATCGCAGAACGTCCACGAAGAAGAGAACCACGATGGTACGCCGGGAGTGGGGAACCGAGGGGAGCACCGGGGCCGCTCCAGCGATGGCCACCAGCGTTCCGACGAGCATCACGGGCAGCCACCAGACGCCGGCGCCCAAGGTGTCGAACCAGAGCGAGGCGAGGAGGGTGAGCGCCAGGGCCTCGATGGAGGCCCTGCCGGCTGCCCGATACAGGTAAACGAGGGTCGGGGAAAAGGTTCCCCCGGGTTCCGTCAGGCGTGCGGCCAGCCCTGTTGCGCCGGCGAAGCACACCGCGACCGGGAGCCAGGCGAGCAGGAGCCGGCCGAGGGTCATCTCCCGGAGCGCGGCCGGTAGCCCGGTCCGCGAAGCCCGCGACCGGGACGGGCCGCCGTCACCTGGCCGTGGTTCAGCACCATTTGTCCGTTGACGAACACGTACGTCACACCCACCGACGGCTGGTGCGGCGCTTCGAACGTCGCGCGGTCGGCAATGGAGTCGGGGTCGAAGACGGTCACATCCGCGAACATGCCCGGGCGGAGGAGCCCGCGGTCCATGAGGCCGACCCGCTGCGCCGGAAGGGACGTCATCTTCCGCACGGCGCTCTCCAGGGGCAGCAGGTGGAGATCGCGCACATAGCGGCCCAGAATCCTCGCGAAGGTGCCGTAGGTCCGCGGATGCACCCCGTCGTGCCCGAATGGCCCGTCGGGCGCCACGCCGCCGTAGTCGGTGTCGAAGCTGGTCCACCACGTGGCGAGCGCGGTATCCACGTCGGGCTCGTTCATGATGAAGTAGATCGCGCCGGTGCGGCCCCGCTCGATGGTGACCAGGTCGAACAGCGTTTCGATGGGATCCTCATGCCGCAGCGTCGCGATCTCGGACAGCCGCTTGCCGGTGAAACGGGACAGGGAGTCCGCGAACGGCAGGACGATCACACCGGGCGGCCCGCCCGCCGCGCGCATGAATCGGTCCGTGATCTGGGGCGGCGCGAGCAGCTCGGCTCTGATGCTGGCCCGCGTGGCGGGATCCTTGAGGCGCGCGAGCATCGAGTCCGTGCCCCCCGAGTGGGCCCACGCCGGGATCGAGGCGTCGAGTGACGTGGCGGCGGCGATGTAGGGATACAGGTTCGCGGTGACGTCGAGTCCGGACCGGCGCGCCGAGTCGATCTTGGCCAGGACCTTGGGCATCCGGCCCCAATTGAGGCGGCCGGACACCTTCAGGTGCCAGATCTCGAGAGGAATGCCGGTCTCGCGTCCGATGCGGAACGTCTCGTCCAGGGCCGCGTCCTCCTGTCCGCCCTCGTTGCGCATGTGAGTGGCGTAGATCCCTCCGTGCCGCTGCGCCGCGCGGGCCAGCGCAATGAGCTCGTCGGTGGGCGCATAAAACGCGGGCGCGTATTCGAGGGCGGTCGAGACGCCCAGCGCGCCCTGCTCCATCGCGGTGTCCACCAGGGCCGACATGTGCGCGAGCTCAGCCGGGGTCGCGGGGCGATCCCCGGTGCCCACCACCACGGTTCGCAGCTGGGTGGCCCCCACGAAGGTGGCGATGTTGATGGTCGAGCCGGTCTTCTCCAGATGACGGAAGTACCCGTCGAGATCCCGCCAGTCTTCCGCGAAATGGTACTTCTTCATCACGTCCGAGTCCTGCGCCACGAGGGAGTCCGTCAGCGGGAATGCCGACCCGCCCTCGCCGGTGACCTCCGTGGTGACTCCCTGCGTGATCTTGGACAGGACCCGATTGTCGATCAGGACGTTCTGCTCCGACTGCCCCAGCATGTCGATGAACCCCGGGGCCACCACCTTGCCGGATACGTCGAGCGTCTCGCGGGCTGTGGCGGACTCCAGGCGTCCCACGGCGTCGATCCGGTCGCCGCGAATCAACAAGTCGCCGCGGTACCTGGGGTTCCCGCTGCCGTCGACGATCCATCCGCCCCGGAGGAGCACGTCTCCCGGACCGCCGCGTCGGCCCGTCGCGGCGGGGCGGTCGCAGGCGGCGGCGCAGAGCGCCGCCCCCGCCAGCCAGATCAGTGCTCGCGGGCCCACTGCATCCTCAGGGAGTCGGGGTGCAGGATGGTCCCCCGGAGCATCACCCAGGCGATGTCCTGCGTGGCTTCGATGTGCTGCGAGGGATCGGCGTTCAGGACCACGAGATCGGCCAGATGCCCGGCCTGCACGACGCCCAGCGAGTCGGCGTGGAGGAGCTCGGCGCCGTACCGCGTGGCCGCGGTCAGAGCCTCGAGCGGCGTGAATCCGGCCGCTACCAGCAGGGCCATCTCGCGATGCAGCGCCACCCCGGGGGGCAACCCCGGCGATGGCGCATCGCTCCCGGCCGCCACCAGTCCGCCGGCGTGGCGGAACTCGCGCACGAATTGATTCTGACGGGGCCGGGCGCCGCGGAAAGCGGCCAGATCACGAGCCGACCAGCCGGTCTGCTTCAGCACGTCGGCAACCACC
>DATMOQ010000184.1:0-7075 GCA_035568195.1 Gemmatimonadales bacterium | reverse complement strand
TGGAGTCGGCGACCACCGGGCGCGGTGCGAGGGGGAGAACGCCGGACGCGGGGAGCGTGTCCGCCGCGCGCGCGGCGGACAGCGAATCGTAAAAGGCCTTGGCGGAGTCCGAATAGCTCGCGGCGCCCACCTGCGACGCCGGCGCCACCACCGGTGACGGGTGATAGCCGGGCCCCACGGCGCAGGCGCCCGCGGCGACCAGGAGTACCGGAAGCAGGGGACGGCGGATCATTGCTGACCTCGATCCGCAAATCCCCGGATCAGCCGGAAGAAGAGCGGGATGAAGAAGATGCCGATCGAGGTGGCGATCACCATGCCGGCGAACACCGTGGTCCCGATCGAGTGCCGGCTGATGGCGCCGGCCCCGCTCGCCACGACCAGCGGCGACACGCCGAACACGAACGCCATGGAGGTCATGAGAATGGGACGGAAGCGCTCCCGGGCCGCTTCGACGGCGGCCGACACCACCGACTGTCCCCGGTCGCGCAGCTCGTTGGCGAACTCGACGATCAAGATCGCGTTCTTCGCCGCGAGCCCCACCACGGTCAGGAGCCCGACCTGGACGTAGATGTCGCTGGGCTGTCCGCGGAACCAGATGCCGAGATAGGCCCCCAGGACGCCGAAGGGGATGCCGAGGAGCACCGCAAAGGGTAAGGACCAGCTCTCGTACTGGGCCGCGAGCACCAGGAACACCAGGATCAGCCCGAGGCCGAAGACCAGGCCGGACTGGCCGCTGGACGCGCGCTCCTGGAAGGACTGGCCGGAGTAGGCGAGACCGAGCCCCTGCGCTCCGAACTGACTCGAAATCAGTCCATCCAGCTGACTCATTAGTTCACCCGAGCTGTGCCCCGGCTTCGGCGCCGCGGTAATGAGCGCGGACGTGAAGCCGTTGAAGCGCGAGATCAAGGTCGGGCCGCTGCGGAATTCCACCCGGGCCAGGGCCGAGATGGGGATCATGGAGTCGTTGGTACCGCGAACGTAGAGCCGTCCGATATCCGCGGGCGTCTGCCGGTACGCGGCCTGCGCTTCCGCCTGCACGCGGTAGGTCTTCCCGTAGATGTTGAAGTCGTTGATGTACAGCGTGGACAGGTTCGCCTGGAGCGTGCTGTACAGGTCCGAGAGCTCGACGCCCCGCGCTTTCGCGGCGGCCCGGTCCACGTCCACATAGATCTGCGGCACGTTGGCGCGGAAGTTGGCCTGCACGCCGGCCGCCGCCGGCAGCTGATTCGCCGCGCCCAAGAAGGTCTGCACCTGGTTGGCGAAATCCTGGACCGACTGGCCGCTGCGCGCCTGCAGGTTGGTCTCCACGCCCGCCGTGGTGCCGAGTCCGAAGATCTCGGGCAGGTTGAAGGCGAAGGCCTGGGCATCGGGCATCATGAACAGCCGGCCGTTGATGCGCTGGATGATGGCATCGATGGCGTCGTGCGCGCGCCGCTCCTCCCACGGCTTCACGTTCACGAAGATCACGGCGCTGTTGGTCTGGCTGGCACGGCTCAGGATGTCCAACCCGACGAGGGCGACGACGTTGCGGACCGCGGGCTCGGACTGCAGGTAGCCTTCGATGCGCTTCACCACCGCCTCGGTCCGCGGAAGCGACGCCGCGTCGGGCAGCTGGAGGGCGACCGCGAAGTAGCCCTTGTCTTCCGTCGGCACGAAGGCGGTCTGGACGCGGGTCCAGAGGAGGCCGACCAGCAGGATGATGACGGCGAACGCTCCCAGCCAGGCTTTGGGGCGCCCCAACACCTTGTCGACGGCCCCGGCGTAGTTGCCCGTGACCTTCTTGAACCAGGTGTTGAACGTCCCGAAAAATCCGGTCGCATGCGCCTCGGTCGTCTCCTGCAGAAGCAGGGCACAGAGGGCGGGCGTCAGGGTCAACGCCACGATCCCCGACAGCACCACCGCGATGACGATGGTGATCGCGAACTGCTTGAACAGCTCGCCGGTGACGCCGCCGGTGAATGCCACGGGCACGAACACCGCCACCAGGGACAGCACGATGGCGACCAGGGCGCCTGCGACCTGCTGAATGCCGCGGTCGGCGGCCGCGCGGGCCGAGAGGCCCTCCGCAGCCATGATGCGCTCGACGTTCTCGATCACCACAATGGCGTCGTCGACCACGATGCCGATGGCCAGCACCAACGCGAAGAGGGTCAGGACGTTGATGGACATCCCCAGGAGCTTGAGTCCGAGAAAGGTCCCGATCACGCTGACGGGCACGGCCAGCATGGGGATCAGCGTGGCGCGCCAGCTCTGCAGGAACAGGAACACCACTAGGGACACGAGGATCATCGCCTCGATCAGCGTCTTCACCACTTCGCTGATCGACGCCGTGACGAAGGGCGTGGTGTCGAACGGGATCTGATAGGTGATCCCGGGGGGGAAGTCGGCCTGGAGCTCATCCATCCGCTTGGCCACCGCTTCCCGGACCGCCAGGGCGTTGGCGCCGGGGCGCATGTAGATGAGATCGAACGCGGTGGGTCGCCCGTTCAGCCGGGCCGCGAAGTCGTTGCTCTGCGAGCCGAGCCGGGAGTGGCCGATGTCCCCGATCCGGATGACCGAGCCGTCGGCCTTGGACCGGACGATGATGCTGTCGAATTGCGCCGGCGTGGTGAGGCGGCCCTGCGTGGTGACGGGGATGGTGAGCTGGGTGCCCGCCAGAGACGGCTCCCGGCCGATGCGGCCCGCGGGGTTGGTGGCGTTCTGCTCGCGCACCGCTGCCGCGACCTGGCTCACCGTGATGCCCAGCTGGGCCATCTTGTCGGGGTCGAGCTGCAGCAGCATGGAGAATTGCAGGCCGCCGAAGGTCTGCGCGTTCCCAACGCCGGGCACGCGCTTCAGCTCGTCTTCGACGTAGAGCTTGAGATAGTTGGTCAGGTACGGGGCGTCGTAGCGCGGGTCCTTCGACGTCAGGCCCACCACCGCCAGGATGTCGCTGTTCGACTTGAGGATGACCAGGCCGTTCTGGCGCACGGCGTCCGGCAGCTGGGGAGTGGCCACCTGCACGGCGTTCTGGACGTCGACCTGGGCCAGGTCCTGGCTGCGGTCCACGTCGAAGTAGATCGACAGCCCCATGGTCCCGTCGCTGGCGTTGGCGGACGAGTAATAGAGGAGTCCCTGCAGTCCCGAGAGCTGGGCTTCGATGGGCCCGGCCACCGCATCGGCGACGTCCTGCGCCGTGGCGCCCGGATACACCGCCGCGACCTGGATCGCCGGCGGCGTGATGGTCGGGTAGCGGGAGACGGGCAGCAGGCCGATCGCAAAGATGCCCATCAGCGTGATGGTGATCGAAATCACCGCCGCGAGCACGGGGCGGCGGATGAAGAAATACTTAATCCCGTCGCTCATCGATCGTTCCCGGGCACCGTCGTGGAATCGGCGAGAGGCTTGGGGCTCACGGTGCGGCCGGGGGCGACTTTCTGCACGCCGTCCACGATCACCCGGTCACCCGGATTGAGCCCGCTCGTGATGATCCATTGGTCACCGGTCCACTGACCCGGCACGACGTCGCGGGCCTGCACCGTGTCCCCCGCGCCCACGATGTAGACGAACTGGCGGCCGAGGCCGGTCTGGACGGCGCGCAGGGGTATGGCGATGGCGGAGTCGCGCGTGAAGCCGAGGAGCCGGACCTGGATGAACTGCCCGGGCATGAGGTAGTGATCGGGATTCTGAAATGTCGCGCGGAACTCCTGGGTGCCGGTCGCCGCATCGAGAGATGGAGCGACGAAGTCGAGCCGTCCGGTCCGGGGGAGGATGGAACCGTCGGGCAGAACCGCCTGGACCTCGAGCGCACTCCCGGCGTGCGTGAGCGCCCGGGACGACGTCCGCCGCTGCCAGTCAAGAATTTGCGCCGACGACGGCCGGAAGGAGACGTACACGGGGTCGACGCGGTCGATGGTCGTGAGCAGATCACCGGGGCCCGAGACGCGCGCGCCGACCTCCAGGTTCGTCCGCCCGACGCGGCCCTCGATCTCCGCCTTGATCTGGGTGTCGTCGTAGTCCTTCTTCGCCTGATCGTAGGCGCCCTGCGCGGCCGCGAGCTCCGAGCGGGCGTTATCCACGTCCTGTTCGGCCACCGCGTGCTGGACCAGGAGAGGCTGCACCCGGTTGTAGCTCGACTTGGCGTTCGTTAGCCGGGCCTCGGCCGCGTGGAAGACGGCGCCGTAGCGCACGGTGTCGAGCTGATACAGCACCTGTCCCGGCTGGACGATCTGGCCCTCGTCGAAGGAGCGGGCCGTGATGATGCCGTCCACCCGAGAGCGGACTTCCACTCGCCGGTAGGGCAGCACCGCGCCCGGGAATTGGTAGGTCTCGGGGACCGCCGCGCGTTGCGCGGTCACGATCGTGACTTGCGTCGGGGGGAAGCCGCCGAAGCCACCTCCCTTCTTGCAGCCGGACACGAGCAGGAGAGTCACGAGGGCGCGAAAAGGCGTCGTCTTCATCACGGAACCGTCCCTTGGTGCTTGCTGGAGTGTCGTCGCGAGTGGTCTATGAAGAACGCGTAAAGAGGGCGAAAGGTTTTGGTTTCCGGCCTCTTGAGGCTACCCAAAGAAAAACCGAAGCGCAAGTCGCCCGGGATGAACGGGACCTATTTCGCGACGGGGATCTCCTGAAAGCGGATGTTCTGGATGCCATACTGTTTCCAATCCCTGTAGTCGAAGTGCCACCACTCGAAGGGGTAGACCGTGAACCCCTCCTTCTCCATCGCCGCCCGCAGGAAGTCGCGCATCCGGCGCTCGGCGTCGGTCCCGCCCGTGTAGGTGGGGTACGCCCGCTCCGACATCTCGTCGTACCCGCTGGGCATATCCACCGGCTGACCATCCGACAGGCGATAGAGGGTCAGGTCCACCGCGCACCCCCGGTTGTGGCGCGACCCATCGGCCGGGTTGGCCACGAAATCGTGCTTATCCGGGGGCGTTGCATCCCAGAAAATCTTCGTGATGTACCAGGGGCGGTACGCATCATGGACCAGGAGCCCGTATCCCTGGGCATGCAAAGCGTGGCTCACACGCAGCAGCGCCTCGGCCGCCGGACGCTGCAAGAACGCCCGCGCCTGCTCATACAGCGGCGTGCTGAGGAAATTGTCCGTCCCCGCATACCGGATATCCAACCTGATCGACGAATCAAGGGTCACGATTTCGACAAGGTCGGATGTCAGGAATGGCCCGGGCTCGGCCGGGGGGGTGGCCTTGAGGGCCTCGGCACGCAGCTCGGCCACCGGCCGCACCGGGGTGATGCGGAAGACCTTGGGCGGGGCAGGGGCCTGCGCCACCGCCAGCAGCAGCAGGAGCGCTTTCATTACGTACCGAAACGCTTTTCAGCGCGGCCCCGGGCCTTGGCCGCCTCGATCTCCCGGTTCTTCGGGGGGGCGTTGGTCACGAGGGAATCCAGGAGCCGGGACACGACCGTGGCGACCTCCTCCACGGCGTGGTCGAAGGGCTCCTGATTCGCGGCCGAGGGCTTGGTGAAGCCCGAGACCTTGCGGACGAACTGGAGCGAGGCCGCCCGGACCTCGTCGGTCGTAGCCGGGGGCTCGAAGTGATAGAGGGTCCTGATGTTGCGGCACATGGTCGTCTCTCCCTTCGCAGCCGAAATCTGGCCGGGGGCGGGTGCCGACGCCAGCGGCGGGGCTAGATTGAGGAATGCTCCCCTATCTCCAATTGATCACGGCGCTGAGCCTGTGGCTCACGCCCCCTCCGGCCATCACCCACGTCTTCGTGATCGTGCTGGAGAACCGGAACTACGACATGACGTTCGATCCCAACTCCGGTGGGCCGTATCTGGCCGACACGCTGGTGAAGGCCGGCGCGCTCCTGCGTCAGTACTACGGCATCGGACACGCCAGTCTCGACAATTACATCGCCATGATCTCCGGGATCGCTGCGAACCCGAGTACCCAGGGTGACTGCCCCGTCTTCACGGAATTCGCCGAGACCGGAACAGCCGACGACGGCCAGCCCATCGGTTCGGGATGTCTCTATCCCAAGCACGTCAGGACGATCGGGAATCAGCTCACGGACGCCGGCCTGACCTGGCGCGGGTATTTCGAAGCCATGGGGAACAACCCTGCTCGGGAGTCGGCGACGTGCGCGCACGCGCAGATCGGCGCGCCCGATCCCACCCGGCATCACGATGACGCGCATCGGGATCGCTACGTGACGAAGCACAATCCCTTTGCCTACTTCCACGCGATCATCGATTCCGCGTCCTGCGCCACCCATGTCGTGGCGCTGACCGACCTCGATGCTGATCTCAAGTCAGGCACGCCGAACCTCTCGTTCATCGTGCCGGACCTGTGTCATGATGGTCACGATCCGGACTGCGGCTTCGAGCCCGGCGGCCTGAACGGCATCGATCAATTCCTGAGCCATTGGGTCCCGGCCATCACGCACTCGGAAGCGTTCAAACACGGTCTCTTGATCATCGTGTTCGACGAATCCGGCAACGACGACTCGGCATGCTGTGACGAGCAGCCCGGCCCCAACACGAACACGCCTGGGGGCGGGGGACCGGGCGGTGGCCGCACCGGCGCGGTACTGCTCTCTCCGTACATCGCGCCGGGGACCGTGTCCGACAGCTCGTACAACCACTATTCCCTGCTGAAGAGCATCGAAGAGATCTTCCATCTTCCATTCCTCGGCTACGCCGGCCGGGCAGGGCTCGCGGGCTTCGGCCCCGACGTCTACACCGGGCGCCAGGCGACCCGCTAGATGATCGATCTCCCCGACGACGAGCTCAGCGAAGAGGATTTCCCGGCCGGAGACGGCACCGCCGACGACTCGGCGACGGTCACGTGTCCCTACTGCGGGGAGTCGGTGGAGATCGCCCTCGACGCGGGGGGGCAGGAGGATCAGGAGTACGTGGAGGACTGCGAAGTCTGCTGCCGGCCGTGGACCGTCACGGTCCACTACGGACCGGCTGGGGTGGCGGAGGTCCACGTCGTGAGGCTCGAATGAAACTCATCACCGGTGTGGCGGTGCTGTCGCTGGTGGGTGCCGGTCTCCCAGGGCAGGTTCGGACCCCACCGGGTTTGGCCGAATTCCGCTGGGCGACCGTGGACGCCCGTGTGTTTCCGGAT
>DATMOQ010000183.1:0-5449 GCA_035568195.1 Gemmatimonadales bacterium | reverse complement strand
ACGAGAACGTTACGGGACGCCAGCTCCTTCGCCACGCTCTTGGTGAAGCCGATCAGGCCGGCCTTGGAGGCGGCATAGTTCGCCTGCCCCTTGTTGCCCGTCAGTCCCACGACGCTGGTGATGTTGATGATGCGTCCCCAGCGCCGTTTGATCATTCCCCGGGCCGCCAGCTTGGTCAGCAGGAACGCGGCCTTGAGGTTGGTGTCGAGCACCGCGTCCCAATCCTCCGCGGCGATCCGGAACAGCAGGTTGTCCCTGGTGATGCCGGCGTTGTTCACCAGCACGTCGACCGGGCCCAGGTCTTTCTCCACGGAGGCGATGAGCTGCTCGACTTGGGCAGCGTCCGCGACGTCGCAGGCGTAGCCCTTCACGCCCGGGCCGATGCTCGCAGCGGCGGCGGCGGCCTTCGCGCCGTCGCGGCCGCAGATGGCGACTTTCGCGCCGGTGCCCGCGAGAGCCTTGGCGATGGCGTGTCCGATACCGCGCGTGCCACCGGTGACCAGCGCAGTTTTCCCGTTGAGCCCTGTCATGTTCCCACCCTGAAGGGTCGGGCCCAGGCTTGAGCCTGGGAACGGCTCACGGGGTCTCCATGAATTTTGTGACCTCATCCGCCGTCCCCAGGCTCGTTACCGCCGCGGCCGGCACGATGCGTTTCAGCAATCCGGCCAGCACCGCGCCGGGGCCGATCTCGAGGAAGCTGGGCATGCCGCCGCCTTCACCCAGTGTGGCCGCCTTCTGCATGCAGGCCACCCAGCGGACCGGCGCGGTGAGCTGATCGGCCAGGAGCCGCCGCGCGCGCGCCGCGTCCCGCACGGGCTCGGCGGTGGCGTTCGCGACGACCGGCGCGCGGGGATCCGTGAACGGCGCCTTGTCGAGGGCCAGCCGAAGTTTGTCGGCGGCAGGCGCCATCAACGGGGAGTGAAACGCGCCGCTCACCTTGAGGGGCAGCACCCGCTTGGCGCCCTTGCTCTTGCAGAGGGCTCCGGCGCGCTCCACGGCTTCGGGGTCGCCGGAGATCACGGTCTGGTCGGGCCCGTTGAGGTTGGCCGCCACGGCCACCGAGTGGGCCTGCGACGCCTCCTTGCACGCGGCTTCGACGTCCGCGGTGGCCAGGCCCAGCACGGCGGCCATGGTTCCGGGGCGCGCTTCACCGGCCTGCTGCATCAGCTCGCCGCGGCGGCGGACGAGCTTGGCCGCCTCGGGCGCGCTGAGCGCACCGGTCGCGACGTACGCCGAGTACTCGCCCAGGGAGTGACCCGCGGCGCCGACGACCTGGGTGACCTTGGCGCCGACGACGGCGAACACCGCGGCGGAGTGCGCGAGGATGGCGGGCTGCGCGTTGTGGGTGGCGGTGAGCTGGTCCTCGGGTCCCTCGAACATCAGCGTGGAGAGCGGGGCGCCCAGCGCGTCATCGATCGATTGAAACGTCTGGCGCGCCACCGGAAACCGGTCCGCCAGATCCTTCCCCATCCCCACCTTCTGCGCACCCTGCCCGGGGCAGAGCCAGACGGTGCTCACCACTTCACGACCATGCTCGCCCAGGTGAACCCGGCGCCGAACGCCACCAACATCACCGTCATGCCCGGCGTGAGCCGGCCGGTGCGGACGGCCTCGTCGAGGGCGATGGCCACCGACGCCGCGGACGTGTTCCCGAAGCGGTCGACATTCACGTAGACCTTGTCCATCGGAATGCCGGCATGCTTGGCCGTGGATTCGATGATCCGGATGTTGGCCTGGTGCGGGATGAGGAGATCGAGATCGGCGCCGGTCAGCCCCGCCCGCGCCAGGGCCTTGTCGCAGGCGTCGGCCATCGACAGGACGGCGGCTTTGTAGACCTCGCGGCCGGCCATCCGGATGAAGTACGAGTGATCGGCGATCATCTCCGGGCTGGGCGGGTGTGACGCTCCGCCCCCGGGCCGGTAGAGCAGCTCGGCCAGGGTGCCGTCGGACTTCATGTAGTTCGAGAGAATGCCCGTCTTGCCGTCGCTCTTCGTCACCAGCGTGGCTCCGGCGCCGTCCCCGAAGAGCACCGCGGTGGAGCGGTCGGTCCAATCCATGATGCTGGTGAGCTTCTCGCACGCGACGACGAGCACCCGTTCGGCCTGCCCCGCCGCCACCAGGCCATCCGCCGTATTCAGCGCGTAGAGGAACCCCGAGCACGCGGCCCCGACGTCGAAGGCGGCCGCGTTCTTGGCGCCGAGCAGGGCCTGCAGATCGCAGGCGGCCGAGGGCAGGAGGCGGTCGGGTGAGGCGGTGGCGTAGACGATGGCGTCCACGTCCAGCGCCGTGAGGCCGTTCTCCTTGAGCACGACCTCGGCCGCGGCCTTCCCCATGCAGGCGTTCGTTTCGGCCTTGGAGGAGATCCGCCGCTCCCGGATGCCGGTGCGCTCCCGGATCCATTCATCCGACGTGTCCAGGATCTTCGAGAACTCGTCGTTGGTCATTACCCGCGCGGGCAGGTAGCTGCCGGTGCCGGACAGCCGGGAGAAGGGGCGCTTCATGCGACGGCGTTGCCGGTGCCCTGGGTGAACTCGGCGTCGATGTGGCGATCCATCTCGTTCTCGACCATCTGCACCGCCACGCGGATGGCGTTCCGGATCGCCTTCGGTTGGGAGGACCCGTGGCAGATGATGGAGACGCCCTTGACGCCCAGGAGCGGCGCGCCGCCGTAGGTCGAATAGTCCAGGACCTTGAGGACCTTGGCCATTTCGGGGCGCTTCAGAATGTCGGGGATCTCCTGCTTGAGCAGCGACACGAACACGCGGGCGGCCGATTCGTAGAACTTGAGCACAATGTTACCGACGAACCCGTCGCAGACCACGACGTCGAGCGGCGTGCCCCGGCACTCGCCCGCGGGAATGTCCCGGCCCTCGACGTTGCCGACGTACCGGAAGTTGGCGGCGGCCTTGAAGAGCTGGTGGGCTTCCTTCACCACGGCGTTCCCCTTCTCGTCCTCTTCCCCGATGTTGAGCAGCCCCACCACGGGGCGGGCGCGGCCGAGCACGTCGCGCGCGTAGACCGCGCCCAGGTGCGCAAAGCCCAGGAGCTCCCGGGGGTCGCAATCGACGTTGGCGCCGGCATCGAGGAGGAGCACCGGCTGCTGCGCCGTGGGAAACACCGTGCCGATGGCGGGCCGCTCCACTCCCGGATGCAGCCGGAGCAGGAGCGTGCTGGCGGCCATCACCGCGCCCGTGTTGCCCGCGGAGATGAACGCGTCGGAGGCTTTTTTCTTCTGGAGTCCCAGCCCGACCGAGATGGACGAATTGGGCTTGCCCCGGATGGCCTGGAGCGGCTTCTCGCCCATGCCCACCACTTCGGGGGCCTCGACGACGTCCAGCCGGGAGCGGTCGGTGACGCCGGCCGCCTTCAGGCCCGCTTCGATGTCGGCGGTGCGGCCCACCAGCTGGACGCGAAAGGTCGGAGGCAGCTCGCCCAACGCCTGCGCGGCACCCTCGATTTCGACCTGGGGCGCATGGTCCGAGCCCATCGCATCCAGCGCGACCCGGATCACCTCAGGCGTCCTCGACCTCGATCCGCTGCTCGCCCTTGTAGTAGCCGCAGGTGGGGCACACCCGGTGTGGCTGCCGCAGATCCCCGCACTTGGGACAGGGCTGGAGGGTGGGCATCGCGGCCTTATAGTGCGTGCGCCGCGCGCGCTTCTTGCGTTTGGAAGTTCTGCGCTTCGGGACAGCCATACGCTCCTCGTGCTGCGGTTATCGGGACAGCTTGTCCTTCAGCCCCTCCAGCGCCGCCCAGCGGGGATCGGTCACGGGGGGACAGTCGCAAGGTCCCAGGTTCAGGTCACGACCGCAGCGGGGGCAGAGCCCCTTGCAGTCCTCTCGGCACTCCAGAAACGCCGGGGCGGCGAGCACCAGTTCCTCGCGCACCGCGGGGGTCAGATCGATGACACTGGCATCGGGGGAGACGGCATAGCAGTCGGGGTCGTCTTCCGCGTCGGCGCCCTGTGAAAACAGGGCCCCGAACTCGGCCGTCACCGGCATGGTCACCGGGGCGAGACACCGCCGGCACTCACCCGCCACTACCGTTCGGAGCGACCCCTGCCAGTAGAATCGCCCTTCCCCGGCCTCCTGCAACCGGCCCACCACCTGCACCGGCGACGCAAACTGAATGCTCAGCCCGGCAAACGCCGGATCGTCCCCGGCGATCTCTCCCGGCGTGTCGACGGGACCGCGGGCGAGCTCATTGGGGTCGACTTTGAGCATGGACAGCGAAGCTAAACCCTTGTGGCACTTGCGTCAAGCGAACTCTTACAAACCAGCCAACTCGCTCTCCGGGAAGAAGAATCCCACTTCCCGAACGGCATTCTCGGCCGAGTCGGAGGCGTGGATGGCGTTCTTCTCCTTCGACTGGGCGAAGAGCTTCCGGATGGTCCCCGGCTTGGCCTCCGCCGGGTCGGTGGCGCCGATGACGTCCCGCAGGTGCGTCACCGCGGCTTCCCGCTCGAGGGCCAGCGGGACACAGGGGCCGGAGGTCATGAAGGTCACCAGCGACCGGAAGAAGGGCCGGTCTTTGTGCACGGCGTAGAACGCCTCGGCCTGGGGGGTGCTCAGCCGGACCATGCGGGCCGCCCGCACGTGGAACCCCTGCTTTTCAAGATGCGCCAGCACGTTCCCCGCGTTGCCCGCCGCCACGGCGTCGGGTTTGATGATTGCGAGAGTCAGCACGCGTCTACTTCCCTTTCATGGGGTGAGAAGTCTCCGAATCAAGTCCGCGCGCGTGAGAAACCCCACCACGACTCCCTCGCGCACCACCGGAAAGCGGTCCACGTCCTTGTTGTTCATCAGATTGGCCACGTCCGACAGGCGCTGATCGTCGGAGACACACAGCACGGTGCGGGCCATCGCTTCCTTCACCAGGATCTCCTTCGCATCGCTGGTGCCCTTCAGAATCTGATGCCGGGTGGGCACGCGGAACGCGCCGGTCTTGGCCCGTTGGACGTAATCCGGGATCAGGAACTTGAGCAGCTCCTTATGCGTGATGATCCCCACCAGCGACCCGCCCTCATTGACCACGGGCAGCGCGCGGATGTCGTGTTCCAGCATCAGGTGTGCGGCTTCGCCCAGGGTGCGGTCGGGGTCGATGGTGAAGATCCGCTCGGTCATCACATCCCGGACCGTCAGGTCTCCGGTCAGCTCGACGGCCTCCAGACCCGCGACGGCCACCACGTCGTCGGCCGTGCGGGCATTGAGCAGCGCATCGACGGTCTCAGAGTCGGACAGGGCCCGCGCCAGCGCTCCGACCAGCTGGAGATAGGAGGCGGCTTCCTTCGGCGGGGCGACCACCAGGATCACCACCCGGGCCGTCCGGTTCGGATCCTTTTCCCAGGCGATGGGCCGGGGCGCGACGCCGAGGGCCGCGATCAGCGTGTCGGTCGCGTCGGTGCGGAAGTGCGGCAGGAAGGCGTGCTCGCCCACCGAGACCATGTCTT
>DATMOQ010000182.1:0-3462 GCA_035568195.1 Gemmatimonadales bacterium | reverse complement strand
CAGCGTGCCCGTGGACCTTCGCAAGAAGATGGGCCTCACCGACTCCCTGGTTCGCCTCTCGGTCGGCATCGAAGATCCCGAAGACCTGATCGCCGACCTGGATCAGGCCCTGGCGGTCGCCTGAACGGCGGGCCCATGCGGCGGCACGAAACCTCGGCTGCCATTCGGCGTAGGTTCAATAATCCTCGATTCCCCCGGAGCGCCGTATGACCGACCCCACCAACCTGCCCGCTGCACGTCCGCGGAAGGTCCTCACGCAAATCGCGCCGGTGACCTGGGAACACGCGGCGGACCGCGCCGCGCTGCAGACCCTGCGGTCGGTGCCGGGCTTCGACGAAGTGGTAAAGAAGATCTACGGGTTCCTCGGGGAGCGCGGCATCCGTCTCATTTTCCAGGCGGACGCGGTGCGTGTGGGCCCGACCCAGTTCCCCCGCCTCAACGCCCTGTATACCGACGCCCTGACCTCCCTCGACTGGCCCGAGCGGCCGGAGCTCTTCGTCTCGCAGACGCCGTTCGTCAACGCGGGCGCCTTCGGGATGGACAAGCCGTTCATCGTGCTCAACTCGGGTTCGCTCAAGCTCCTCGATGACGACGAGCTCCGCGTCCTGCTCGGCCACGAGCTGGGGCACGTGATGAGCGGACACGCCCTCTATCACACGGTGCTGTGGCTGATCCTGAGCGTGAGTCTCTCGGCGCTGCCCTTCCTCGCGGGCCTGGCGGTTCTCCCCATCGAGCTCGCCCTGCTCGAGTGGTACCGCAAGAGCGAGCTGTCCAGTGACCGCGCCGGACTCCTGGCGTCCCAGGATCCCACCGCGTCGCTCCGGCTCCACCTGAAGCTCGCCGGTGGCGGTGACATGAAGGAGATGGACCTGAACGCCTTCCTCGTGCAGGCCAAGGAGTACGAGGAGTCCGGTGGCGCCCTCGACCGCATTTTCAAGATCCTGGGCGTGCTGAAGCGGAGCCACCCCTTCACCACCCTGCGCGCTGCCGAGCTGCAGCGCTGGATCGAAGCCGGCCATTACGACCGGATCCTCCGCGGCGAGTACACCCGTCGCGGCCCCGACGCCGACAAGCGCCCGGTGGAGGAGGACATCGACGCCGCGCGCGATCACTACATGAAGGAAGCGAAGGCCGCGGTCTCGGACGTCGTGGACGGCGCCCGTCGCGCCGCCCAGGCTTTTACGGACGCCCTCAAGAAGAAGTGAGAGTCCTGGTCGTCGGCGGAGGGGGCCGTGAGCACGCCCTGCTCTGGGCCCTGAAGCGCGACGGCTTGGCGACCGCACTCTTCGCGGCTCCCGGTAACCCCGGGACCGCCCTCCTCGGCACCAACCTCACCGTCCCCGCCACGGCCATCGACGATCTGGTTCAGGCCGCCGCCCAGCAGAAGATCGATCTCGTCATCGTAGGCCCTGAAGCGCCGCTGGCCGCAGGATTGGCGGATCGCCTCCGGGCCACCGGGCGAGCCGTGTTCGGGCCCGGGGCCGGCGCTGCCCGCATCGAGGCCTCCAAGGCCTACGCCAAAGACCTGATGGTCCGCGCCGGGGTTCCCACCGCGGCCAGCGGGACCTTCACCGCACTCCGGCCCGCCCTCAAGTTCATCGAGGCCGGGAAGGAACCGGTCGTGGTGAAAGCGTCGGGCCTGGCCGGCGGGAAAGGTGCCATCGTCTGCGCCAGCAAGGACGATGCGTCACAGGCGGCGCGCGCCCTGCTCGACGACGGCGCCCTGGGGGAGGCGGGAAAGGAGATCGTGATCGAAGAGTTCCTCGAAGGCGAGGAGCTCTCCGTGCTGGCCCTCACCGACGGCGAACGCATCATGATCCTCCCCCCCGCCCAGGATCACAAACGGCTCCGGGAGGGGGATGAGGGGCCTAACACCGGCGGCATGGGCGCCTACACGCCCGTTGGACTCACCACCGCGGCTCTGCTGGCGCGGGTGCGACGGGAGGTGCTGGAGCCGACGCTGCGGCAGCTGGCCGCCGACGGCGCCCCCTATTCGGGCGTGCTGTACGCCGGCCTGATGGTGGCGCCCGACGGCACCCCGAACGTACTCGAGTTCAACTGCCGCTTCGGAGACCCGGAGACCCAGGCACTCTTCCCCGCCCTTCCCGAAGGGTCCACGGCCCACCTGGCGGCCATCGCCACCGGGGGCTGGCGTCCCGATCGGGACGTGTTGGAGCCGGCGCAGGCCGCCGTCACCACGGTCCTCGCAGCCGCCGGGTATCCCGAGCGGCCTCAGCTCGGCGTCACGATCACGCTCCCGGCCGACTGGTCTGACGGCCAGCTGCTCTTCCACGCCGGGACGACGCGGGCTGCCGATGGCCGGCTCCAGGTGTCCGGCGGACGGGTGCTGAACGTCACGGGCGTGGGCCCGACCATCGCTGACGCGCAGGCCTTGAGCCGCGCCGCCGCCGAGCGGGTGACGTTCGCAGGGATGCAGTGGCGGCGAGACATCGCCTGGCGGGAGATCGCCCGTGCCGGAGCTGCCTGAAGTCGAGACCATCGTCCGGGACCTCGCGCCCCGGATGGTAGGCCGGCGGATCGCGTCGGCGACCCTCGCGAAGACCGATGTCCTGCGGAAGATCACGAAGCCCGCCCTGCTCCGCGCACTCCGCGGGGCGCGGGTCACCGCCGTCACCCGGCGCGCCAAGCACGCGGTCTTTCACCTCTCCGGCGGCCGACGCATGGTCATCCGCCTCGGCATGACCGGCGCGCTGGTCGTCTACGACCGGCCGCTCACACCGCCCGAAACGAAATACGCCGTCCTCGTGCTCGAGTTGGGACCGCGACCCAGGTTGCGGTTCGTGTACCGGGACGTGCGCCGCTTCGGATCGATCTGGCTTCTGGATGACGCCGGGTGGGGGCGCTACGAGACCCGGCTGGGCCCGGAGCCTCTCGATCCAGCGTTCACGCCGGATGTCCTCGCGGCGCAGCTCGCGGGGAGCCGGGCCGCCGTGAAGAAGGTCATCATGGATCAGGGGAAGGTGGTGGGCGTGGGGAACATCTACGCCAACGAGGCCCTGTTCAGCGCGCGGATCGATCCTTCACGGCCCGCGTCCTCACTGACGGACCGGGAGGTCCGCGCGCTCCACCGGGCCATCGTCGCGATCCTCGAGCGGGCAATCAAGGCCGAGGGGACGACCTTCCGCGACTACCGCACCGGGACGGGGCAGCCGGGGAGCTTCCAGCTCCGGTTGAACGTGTACGGCCGCGGCGGTGAGCCGTGTCGGCGGTGCGGCCGGCGTCTGGTCACCACGCACTCCATCGACGCACGCGCCACGACGATGTGCGCGTGGTGCCAGGGGTAGACCGCGGACTCTTGACTCGTCACGCGCCATGTCATCCTGAGCGAGCGCGACTGCGCGAGCGAAGGACCTGTGCGTCAGGCCGCTAGCGGATTTTCAGCGGCACGATCCTCGCCCGCGGCGGAATCCCGGGCTCGAGCTCCATGATCCCTACCGACGG
>DATMOQ010000181.1:0-4154 GCA_035568195.1 Gemmatimonadales bacterium | reverse complement strand
CAGGGGTCCCCCGGCGTCGAGCCAGGACTCCAGGGCCCTGCTGGCCTTGGAGCAGTCCTCCACGGACACCCGCCGAGGGGTGTCGGTCGGCTTGGGGGACGGCCAGTCGATTCGGACTTGGACGAGGGGCCGGCCAGCGGTGCCGCCAATGCGGAGGTCAGCCAGATCGTAGCCCAGGGCTTCGAGCCGGACCCGGAAGGCCTCTACGAGACTCTCGGTGAGCATAAAAAAAAGCGCGGGCCGAACTTCGCCCGCTGAAGGCCGGAATGTATCCGGGAGGCCCACCAAGTCAAGGCTTCAAGTCTTTGGGCGGCCGAGGTATGCAAGCATTCGGCCGGGTCCGCCCCCGGACGCCCGATGGGAGTGCAGACCGGCGTCATGAGCCGAGCAAAGGGGGGAGATACTGACCTCGCTGATCCCCAGCGCCCGGGCCTGCTCGGCGAGATGGCTTCGGAGATCGACTCGCACCTTTGAGCCCGCCGGCACCTCCAGCCCCAGGGCTTTTGCGACTTCATAACCTACTTCATAGCACGCACCACAAATGCTTATGCCACAATGTATTACAAGACTTGAGATGGACGATCTGGCCTCCGTCACAAGAGTCGTTACACCCTCCTTCAGAATCTTCGCCGCCGTCCCTCGCCAGCCGGCGTGGAGCAGGGCGAAGGCCCCGCTCTTGGGGTCCGCGACGTAGACAGGGACGCAATCGGCCACGCTGACTGCCAGGAGGAGGCCGGGAGTCCGGGTCGCGTGGCCATCCCACCCCTCCCCGATCAGCCAGCCGGCGGGAAGCGGCTCGTACCAGCGCACCCGGGTGTCGTGGGCCTGGCGGGAGAACACGAGCGCCGGGAACCGGGGGCGGAAATAGTCCTGAAATGCCCGCCAGCGATCGACGCCGGGGCCGATCGGCTCAGTTCCGGAGAGCGCGAGGGAGAATCCGTCGCGGGCGGTAGTGATCCCGGCGACCAGGCCGTACCGGGAGGCCCATTCGGCGAGCTCCAGCCGGGGGATGCCGTCCGCGCCACCCCCCGGGGCCGCCTCCCGGAGCGCCGACGTGATCACTCGACCCGTCGGATCTCCGCGCCCAGTCCCCGGAGCCGCTGGTCGATGCGCTCGTAGCCGCGCTCGATCTGGCCGATGTTGTGAATCACCGATTCGCCCTGGGCGGCGAGCGCCGCCAGCAGGATGGCCATTCCAGCGCGGATATCGGGGCTTTCCAGCACCTGCCCCCGCAGCGGAGCGGGCCCCGCAATGACGGCGCGGTGCGGGTCACACAGCACGATCCGCGCACCCATCCCGATCAGCTTGTCGACGAAAAAGAGCCGGGACTCGAACATCTTTTCGAACACCAGCAGCATGCCCTCACATTGGGTCGCGGTCACGATGGCGATCGACATCAGGTCCGCGGGGAACGCGGGCCAGGGTCCGTCATACAGCTCGGGAATGTGCCCGCCCAGATCGGCTCGAACGCGGCGCTCCTGGTCGGCATCCACCACGAGCGACGTCCCGGTGACCCGCGGCCGGACACCCAGACGCTCGAAGGCGAGCAGGGTCGCGCGAAGATCGTCGGGGCGCACACCCTCGATGGTGATGGCCCCGTTGGTCACCGCCGCCAGCCCGATGAACGAGCCGATCTCGATATGATCGGGCCCCACGGTGTAGGGAGCGGCCTTGAGGGCCGTGCCCCCCGTGACCGTGATGGTATTGGTGCCGATCCCGTCGATGGCGGCGCCGAGGGCGACGAGAAAACGCGCCAGGTCCTGGACGTGGGGCTCGGAGGCGGCATTCCGGAACACCGTGGTCCCCTTCGCCCCCACGGCCGCCATCAGAGCGTTTTCGGTCCCCGTCACACTGGGCTCGTCCAGGAAGACGTCCGCCCCGGCGAGTGCCTTCGCCTCGAGCGTGTACCGCTCCCCCACCGTCACCTCGGCGCCCAGGCGCTCCAGCGCCAGAAAGTGCGTATCGATGCGGCGGCGCCCGATGACGTCACCGCCCGGGGGCGGCAGCGTGACGCGGCCGAAGCGCGCGAGCATGGGGCCGGCCAGGAGGATGGACGCGCGAATCCGCGCGGACAGCGCGGCGTCGATCTCGCGGGGCTCCACTTTCCGGGGATCGATGGTGACGGCGTTGGTCCCGGTCCACTGGATGCCCGCACCCAGATGCTCGAGCAGGGCGAGCATGGTCTCGACGTCGCGGATGCGCGGCACGTTGTCGATCGCGCAGGGTCCGTCGGCGAGAATGGTGGCGGCGAGAATGGGCAGCGCGGCGTTCTTGTTTCCGGCCGGACGCACGGTTCCAGTGAGGGAGCGGCCGCCGGAAACGACGAACGTGGGTGAGGGCATCGGTGCCGGAAGCTATGGCGCGGCTTGCGCGGGCGTCAAGCGTTCGCGAACCTTCCGCCACGTGAATCCCGTCCTCGCCCTGGCCGTGGTTCTGGTCGCCGGCCTCGTCGTCACGCGCCTCCCGCGCATCCCCCACCCCACCGCGCTCCGGCTCGACCTGGTGGCGTCCGCGGGACTGCCGCTGGTGGTGCTCGGCATCCTCCTGGGACCGGTCCTGCACCTCTTCGACGCCGAGGTGCTCCGGGCCCTGGCGCCCGCCACAGCCCTGGGCATCGCGTGGATCGGCGCCGCGTTCGGGGCGTCCCTCGCATGGCGCTACGTCCGCAAGATTCCGAGAGCGCTCTGGCTCCTCGCCGGATTGGAGGCGCTCGCCGTTCTGGGCGTGACGGGACTCCTGGGGTGGGAGCTGACGCGGGTCATTCCGACCTTGGGAGCTGCCCTGCGGCCGACCGTGCCGACCGTCTTCGCCCTGGCGGCGATCGCGGTGGTCACGGGGCCATCCGCCGTGGCCATGACGGCGCACGCCGTCGGCATCCGGCGGTCGGTCCGCCAGGCCTTCGAGATCGCCGCCTGGCTCGATACCGCGGCGGGTGCCCTCGCGTTCATTCTGGTCCTCACCGCCTACCACCCCCGCGAACCCGCCGGCGGCGTGACCCTGGGGTGGGTCTCCTGGCTGGGATTGGCGGTCGCGAGCGGGCTCCTGTTCGGCTTCCTCTATCTGGGGCTGACCCACTTCGCGAAAGACTCCGAAGAGCGCGACCTCTGCCTCCTGGGGGTTCTGCTCTTCGGTGCGGGCGTGGGGTACGCGGCCGATCTCTCTCCATTCGTGATCTGTGCCGTGGCCGCCGTGGTGATCGTCAATCGGTCTCCCCATCGGCACGCCGCCATCGCGCTTCTGCGCGCCTGGGAGCACCCCGTCACCGCCATCCTCCTGATCCTGGCCGGCGCGCTGTTGACGTTCCCGACCGTCTGGGTCCTGCCCGCCGCCCTGCTGCTGGTGTGGGCGCGCGCCGTGGCCCGGTGGCTGGCGGTGCGTCTGGGGCGCGTCCCCCTGGGCCTGGCCCGGGTGCTCCCGCCGGACCTGGGGCTTGCGGGTGTGGCGCAGGGCGCCGTGGCGGTGGCGCTGGCGATGAACTTCTTCATACTCTACGGTCCGTCCGCGGGCGGCCCGGTGGTGACCATCGCGCTGGTGGGCCTGGGGTGCAATCTCCTGCTCGCGCCCGCCGCCATGACCCGCGCCCTGCGGCCCGGGCCGGCGTTGACAACGTCACCGGCCGCGCCCGAGGTTACAGCATGATTCCCACCTGGGCTGCGGTCGTCTCCGCGCTCGCGCTGCTCGTCATCGCGCTTTCCGCCATCGTAGTCGCCTTCGCCGCCGTCCTGTCGGCCCTCGGCGTGCGCGCCACGCTCGGATTCTTCCGGAAGCTGGCCCTGCCGGCAATGGACGACGTGCGCGGCCTGCTCGGGACTATTCGGACCGAGGCGGACGCCCTCGTCGGCGCCTCCAAGGACATCCGCCTCCGGATCGTGAAGGCCACCGACGCGGCGGAGGTCCGGCTCTCCAACCTCGCGGCGCTGGTGGATGTGCTGCAGGAGGAGGCGGACGATGCCGCTCTCGATGCGGCCGCCGCGGTCCGCACGGTCCGCCGGGGCGTGGCCGCGTTCTCTCTGGGGCGCCGGATCTTCGGCAAGCGCCGCAAAGGCAAGTCCCGCTGAAGCCGTGGCTCGTCGTGGCGGTGACGGCCCTCGCGATCCTGGTCCTCTTCCCCGCGCCGCTCCACGCCTGGACCCCGGGCACGCACATCTACCTCG
>DATMOQ010000180.1:0-2492 GCA_035568195.1 Gemmatimonadales bacterium | reverse complement strand
GGATGAGTTCGCGGGGGTTCGCCCAGGCGTAGGTGCCCGGGGCCAGCAGGGAGACCGCCGGGAGCACGTGCAAGACCACGGTGGCGAAGAGGATGATCAGCGTGATCGCCACGACGAACTCGGGCAGGGACGTTACAGCGAGCGCGAGCACCGAGCTGGCATGGTCGAAAAGCGAGTCCTTACGGACGGCCGCCACCACGCCCAGCGTTACGCCGATAATGCTCGCGATGATGCCGGACACGGCCACCAGCACGGCCGAGTTCAGCGCGGCGGGGCCGACGATGCCCCAGACCGGCATCCCGTTGGCCAGGCTCTTCCCCGGATTACCGGTGAGGATTCCGCCGATCCAGGAGCCGTACTGGTCGAATACCGACCGGTTGAGGTGCAGTTGCGCCTCCAGGGCGTGCAACTGCGCCGGGGTCGCCGAGTGACCGAGGATGGCGGTCGCGGCGTTCCCCGGCAGGGCCACCGTGGCGGCGAAGATGATCACGGAGACCACCGCAAGCGTCACCACGCCCAGAGCGACGCGCTGGACGATCAGGCGGATGACCGGGTGTGGCTCCGCTGCCCTGGCTCGGGGTGGGGCGACGTCCGGGGCGAGCGCCGTGTTCAACGACATCGGTCTGGCATCCTCAGGACAGGAACGAGAAATTCTCGAAGGGGAAGTTCCCCAGCGGCTCGCCGACCTTCCCTTTCTGGTAGCCGGTCAGGCTGGAGCTGTAGGCGTCAAGCGAGTCCACGAAGCACGGGATGATGTAGCCGCCCTCGGTGAAGTCGATGCGCTGCATCTCGTAGAGGATCTCCTTGCGCACGCTGGGGTTCAGCGTCTTGTTCGCTTCGTAGTAGAGCTTCGTGTAGGCCGGGTTGTTGAAGTGCGTCTCCGGGAACGGGGACGTGGGCAGGAACGTCTGGGCGACCTGGGACAGGTAGGGCGAGTAGTCGTAGTAGATCTGCGCGAAGGGCACCTTGGTGTAGTAGTTCGGCCCGAAGAACGAGCTGGGACTGACCTGGTTCAGGTTCACGGTCACACCAGCCGCGCTCGCCTGCTGCTTGAAGAGGGTCGCCATGTTGAGCGCGCTCGAGTTCACGGCCAGCGACGTGTCGAGGGTGACGGTCAGGTTGTTGTCGTAGCCGGCCTTCTTCAGCAGGCTGCGGGCCAGCGCGATGTCCTGCTCCCGGTGCAGTGAGCTGTCGAAATCCGGGTCGTAGGGCGACGTGACGTCGTGCGCCACCCAGCCGAAGCCGTCCAGGGTCTTGGCGATGAACTCGGGGCGGTTGACGATGTACCGGAAGGCCTGGCGGACGTTGACGTCCTTGAACGGCCCCGTGTCCGTGCGCATGGTGAACGGCTCGATAGCCCCCGTCTGCGACGGGACGGCGATGATCCCGCTCGTGCTCTGCAGGATCTTCATCTGGGTCCCGGTGAGCTGCCCGGTACAGTCGATGGCCTTGCTGACGAGGGCGTTCTGGACCGCGGTGGGGTCCTGGAAATCAATGATCGTCACCGAGTCCAGGTGGGGCAGGCCCGGCTTCCAGTAGTTGGTGTTGCGGACAAAGACGCTTTGCTGGCCGGGTGTGAAGCTCTTGTACTTGAACGGCCCGGTCCCGTTGGGTGCGTCGTTCTGGGTCCACCCGTCGGGCGCGATGTACAGGAAATACCAGAACGCCGCCAGCTGCTGCGGGAAGCTCCCGAACGGCGACGTCGTGGGGACCTCTACCGTCAGGTTGTCGACCTTCTTCAGCCCTGAGACGTCGACCGGGGTGAGCACGGCCGCCCCGCCCAATGGCTTCTTCGGGTTGAGGATGGTCCGGAGCGTGTAGATCACGTCGTCGGCCCCGAACGGCTTCCCGTCGTGGAAGGTGACCCCGCTCCTCAGCTTGATGTGCCAGTTCGACGTCGACCCGTTCGGGACGATCGCCTCGGCGAGGACGTACTGGAGTTGCGCGTCGTTTCCGAGCTGGATCAGCGGCTGGTAAAGCTGCTGAGCGCGCGCCGTGCCGATGGCGCTGATGCCCCCGAAGAAGGGGTTGAGGGTGTCGCTGCTGCCGCCGCCGGTGAGGCCGACCCTCAGGTTGCCGCCCTTCTTCGGTGCCGACGCGTTGCCCCCCGATGCGGCCGACGGCGACGATGTCGACGATGAGCAGGCGCCGAGCAGGCCACCCCCTGCCAGGGCGGCGCCGCCCAGCACGGCGGAGCGAAGGAACGTGCGCCGTCCGAAGTGCGAAGCGGCGACCTCCGCGGCGGCATCTCTGTCCGGACCAGGTGTAGCGCTCATGAGTGCCTCCCTCCTCCTGCCGGCCTGCACGGCCCGGACAGGACCTCGGCGGCGTAGGCACGCCGCCCGGCTGTCTGTGTCCCTGCCCGTGCAGGGTGATCCATCGTGCCCGGGCCGTCCCTCATGCCGGGTCTCCGATCGTGGCGCGGTGGATAGTGTCGTAGTGCTCGCGCCGCGCCTCGTCGTCGGGAAAGTTGTAGCTGCGCTTGCCGTTCA
>DATMOQ010000179.1:0-11125 GCA_035568195.1 Gemmatimonadales bacterium | reverse complement strand
GCTGTTCGCATACAGGCGTTCGCGCCCGGGACCCAATACCCCGATGATCTGTGGCGTAAGGTCGAGAATCTGCCGGAGCTCGATCTCCGCCTGCGTGGTGTCGACCATGGGCGTCAGATATACGGCGCGCCAATCACTTGGCAATCGGCTGGCCGTCAGCGGCTCGACAGCTTTTCCACCTGCTCCGTGAGCCGGGTCCACCGCTCGAGCCCCGCCTCCAGGCTCCGCTTCAAGGTCTCGAGCCGGGCCCCCAGCTGCCGGGCCGTCGCCGCACCGTCGGGACGGGTATACAGCGCCGGGTCCTCGAGGTCCGCCACGACCCGCGCAACCTGGGCCTCCAGCTGCTCGACTGCCGCCTCCGCCTCCTCCAGCTCCCGCTGCGCCTTGCGCAGGTCCTTGCGCGGGTCGGCCTTCGGCGCCGGCGCCACCCGCTGCCGCTCGTGCACCCGCCGCAGTGCCTGGTCCTCCGCCGCCTCCACCGCGGCGGCGTGTTCGCGCTCTCCGCTCAGCTCCTCCCACTCCGAAAAGCCGGCCGCGAACTCAGTGATGTGGCGGTCGTGCAGGATCCAGAGCCGCGTGGTCAGGGACCGGAGGAGGGCCCGGTCGTGGCTGACGAGAATCACCGTCCCGTCATACGCGTCCATCGCGTCCTCGAGCGCCTCGATGGACTCGACGTCCAGATGATTGGTGGGCTCGTCGAGCACCAGCACGTTCGCGCCCGACAGCATCAGGATCGCCAGCGCGACGCGGGCCCGTTCTCCTCCGGACAGCGAGTCGGCCCGCCGGCGCACCTCGTCACCCGAAAACCCGAAACGCCCCAGATGCCCCTGGATCCGGCCCCGCTCCCACTTGGGGCGCAGATCACTGATGACTTCGTAGAGCGTCTTGTCGAGCGGCACCTGCGACAGATCCTGCCGGTAGTAGCCGACCGTGATCGAGGCGCCGAGCTTGAGCTCACCGCGCTGGGTGGGATGTTCCCCCAGCATCGCCCGCAGCAGCGTGGACTTCCCCGACCCGTTCCGCCCGATCACGCCGAGCACCTCCGTGCGGTCCAGGGTCCCGCTGAACCCCTCGACCAGCGTGCGGGCCCCGATCCCCACACTCACGTTCCGGGCCGTCGCGACCTGATCGCCTCCCCGCTCGGCGACTTCGAATCGGAGCGCCATGGTGCCGTCGGGACCAATCACCGGGCTGAGGCGGGGCAAGCGATCGAGGCGCTTGCGCCGGCCCTTGGCCTGACGGCTGTTCTGCCCCGCGATGTTGCGGGCGATGTAATCCTGCTCGCTCGCGATGAGCCGCTGCTGCTGATCAAACGCCCGTTGCTGCGTCAGCCGGCGCTCGGCGCGCTGGGTCACGAACGCGCCATACCCGCCGGTATACGGCGCGGCAGTGTTGCCCTCGAGGTGGAGCACGTGATCTACGGTCGCGTCGAGAAAGGCCCGGTCATGACTCACCAGCAGGACGGTCCGGTCATTGGTCGCGAGAAACTGCTCGAGCCACCGGGTGGTCTCGAGATCCAGATGGTTGGTGGGCTCGTCCAGGAGGAGCACACCGGCGGTGGTCATCAGCTGCCGGGCCAGCCCCAGCCGTCCCAGCTCTCCGCCGCTCAGTGCCGAGAGCGGCGTGACCCGGGCCTCTCCGGCGTCGAACTCGAGACCGTGCAGCACGGCATCGATGCGCGCGGTGACGGCGTAGCCCCCCTCCCGCTCGAACCGCTCGAGATCTTCGCCGTACCGCGCCATGGCCCTGGGGGACGAGTCGTGCGCCAGCTGGGCCGCCTGCTCCACCAGGGACTTCTCCAGCGCCAAGAGCTCCGCCAGCTCGCCCGCCGCGGCCTCCCAAACGGTGGCCGCGGCGCCGTAGTCCCGGTGCTGCTCGAGGAGGGACACCCGGAGGCCCGGGGCGCGCGCCACCGTCCCACGCGTGGGCGCGAGCTCCCCCGTCAGCAACCGGAACAACGTGGTCTTCCCCGTCCCGTTCCGGCCCACAATGCCCCAGCGCTCGCCCTGGGTCACCGTGAAGGTGACGTCGGAGAACAGCGTGGTCGCGCCGAAGTCCACACCCACGCCACCGAAACTGATTTGAGTCACCGCCACTCCATTTTTCGCCCGGGACGCTCCATCTTCTCCCACACCATGACCTGCAAGTTATGCGGTACCACCCATCTGCCGCTCTTCTACACGCAGGGAGACCGGGACCAGTATCGCTTCTACCGGTGCCCCACGTGTCGCGTGGTGGTCTACGACGTGTCCTCGGGCGTGAATCAGGAGAAGTACATCCTCACGGCGGTGGACCCGGCCGCGGACACCCGGCAGAATCGCGGGCACCGGCAGACCTACGCCTTCATCCGCCGTCACGCCGCGCCCCCGGGCCGCATGCTCGACCTGGGTTGCGGCGACGGCACCGTGCTCTGGCTGGCGCGGCAGGACGGCTGGGAAGTCGAGGGTGTGGAGCTGTTTCCCGAGCACGCCGCCATGGTGCAGAAAGCCCACGGTTTTCCGGTTACGGTTTCCAGCATCGACGCCTATCGCGGGACCCCAGGCGCCTGGGATGTCGTAGTGCTCACCCACGTCCTCGAACACCTCCCCGACCCCCTCGCCGCCCTGAAGACGATCCGGGACCTGCTCTCACCCCGGGGGCTGGGGGTGCTCGAGTTTCCCAACATCGACGCCCTGGACGCCAGGTTCCGCCGGTTGCTCCGGAGGATCGGCCTCCACCGGCACCGGTACGCGGCCACCTACCGGCCCGGGCACGTCCAGGAGTTCTGCCGCGAATCATTCGCCTTCGCCTGCGGCAAGGCGGGACTCGAGCTGGTGATCTGGGAGACCTACGCGGTGAGTCCCCTCAAGTACGCGCTCTATCGCGCCGTGCCGATGGGGAACAAGGCGCGGGTGCTGGTGCGCCCCGCCCGGACGACCGTCTAGCCGACCCGCCCGTCGTCCGCCATACTCCGGCACGTTTTTCCTTCAACCCTCGGATCGAGAGAGCCGGCCGTGTCCGTTTCGCCCCGTACCTCCATCCTGCTGCTCGCCGCCCTGTGCCCTGTCGACGCCGTCGCCCAGGCACCGGCCTCGTTCGCCGAGATGCACTGGCGCGAGATTGGTCCGACGCGCGCCGGACGGGCCCGTGCCCTGGCCGGCGTCCCGAGCCAGGCCAACGTCTTCTATGCGGGATTCGACGACGGCGGCGTGTGGCGCTCCACGGACTACGGCTCAACGTGGCAGCCGCTGTTCGACCGGGAGCCCACCGGTTCGATCGGCGCCCTTGCGGTGTCGCCGTCGAATCCGAACGTGATCTACGTCGGCTCCGGTGCCGGCATCATCCGCCCCGACCTGGCCCAGGGGAACGGCGTCTACAAGTCCACGGATGCCGGAAAGACGTGGACCAACGTCGGTCTGACCGACACCCGCATGATCGCGAACATCGCCGTCGATCCAGCGAACCCCGACCGGGTGTTCGTGGCGGCGCTGGGGCACCCCTACGGGCCCAATCCCGAACGGGGCGTGTTCCGCTCCACCGACGGCGGCAAGACCTGGGAGAAGGTGCTCTACAAAGACGAGTACACGAGCGCCAACGACGTGGTGATGGATCCCGCCGATCCCCAGACCCTCTACGCCGGGCTCTGGCAGCAGCAACAGAGCTACCACGAGGCGGACGACTTCGGCGCCGGTGGAAACGGAATCTTCAAGTCCTCGGACGGCGGCACGACCTGGACCCACTTGACCGAAGGCCTGCCGGACGCGATCGAGGCCAACCTCGCGATTGCGCCGGGTGATCCCCGGACCCTCTATGCGTTCGTGGCTGGCGTGCCTCCCCGGGGAGCCCGGACCCGCGGCAGCCCCACCACCGGTGTGGTGGGACTCTACAAGTCGACGGACGCCGGTGCCCATTGGACCGCCGTCGATGATCCCAACGTGACGGGCGACTCCGCGCACCCGGCGGACCCCCGGCCCCTGGCGCGGATCGGCGGCGGCGACCTGCCTACGCTCGCGATCGACCCCCGGAATCCCGACGTGGTGTACAGCACGTCGATCGTCCTCTGGCGCAGCGCGGACGGCGGACACACCTGGACCGCGGTGCGCGGCGCGCCCGGCGGGGATGATTATCAGAAGACGTGGATCAACCCCGCGCGCCCCGACGTGCTGCTCGTGGTTTCCGACCAGGGTGCGGTGGTCTCGGCAAACGGCGGGATCTCCTGGAGCAACTGGTACACCCAGCCTACCGCCGCGATGTACCACGTCTCGACGGACGACGCCTTTCCCTACCGCGTCTGCGGCGGCCAGCAGGACTCAGGTTCGGGGTGCGTGGACAGCCGTTCGATGGACGGAGAAATCACGTTCCACGACTGGCATCCAGTGAACATCCAGGAGTACGGCATCGCGGCCCCCGACCCCAAGAATCCTGATCTGGTGTTCGGGAGCGGACGGACCGCGGTGTCGCTCTACGACCGCAGGACCGGCCAGACGACGTCGCTCGGTCCCGACCGGACGCAGCGCGGGACGGCGTTCGGCCGGAACGTACGGACCATGCCCATCAACTGGTCGCCCCTCAATGCGCACGTCCTCTACTACGCGTCGAACGCCGTCTGGAAGAGCGTCGATCAGGGGTCCAGCTGGGCGCGCATCAGTCCGGACTTGACGCGGCAGACGTGGGCCGTGCCCGCCAGCGCCGGGAAGTACGCCGACAGTGTGACGCCCGCTCCGCTCGGGTCCATCACCGCACTTTCTCCCTCGCCCCGCTCCATCAACGTCCTGTGGGCCGGGACGGACGACGGCAACGTGCAGGTCACCACCGACGGCGGCCTCACCTGGAAGAACGTCACGCCCGCCGATATCAAGCCCTGGACCAGGATTTTCAATCTGGATGCCGGGCACTTCGACACCCGGACCGCGTACCTCGCCGCCAACACCATGCGGATCGACGACCCGCATCCCCACTTCTACCGGACCCACGACGGCGGCGCGACGTGGACGGAGATCGACGGCGGCATCGATCCGGACGCGGTCGCCAACTCGATCCGCGAAGACCCTCGTCAGCCCGGACTGTTGTACGCGGGGACCGAGACCCAGGTCTGGGTGTCGTTCAACGACGGCGACAGCTGGGAATCCCTGCGCCTCAACATGCCGGCCATTTCGGTGCGGGACGTTCAGGTGAAGGACGACAGCACCTGTCTCTGCGCCGATCTGGTCATCGCGACCCACGGCCGCGGGTTCTGGATCCTCGACGACGTCACGCCCCTGCGGCAGCAGGTGCACGCGACCCCGGTCGCCGGGGCGCGTCTCTTCAAGCCCGAGACGGCCGTGCGCGTGCGCTTCGGGACCAACGACCCGACCCCCTGGCCCCCCGAGTGGCCCGCCGGGGAGAATCCGCCACCGGGCGCGATCATCGACTACCTCCTGACGGACCCCGCCGCGACGCCGGTCACACTGGAGATTCTGGACCAGGGCGGGAAGCTCGTGCGGTCCTACTCCAGTGCCGACTCGGTGCTCACGCCGGACCCGGCGCTCGACCCCGAGGGATACGACAACGTCTGCCAGCGTGAGTCCCGGGCTCCAGACTGCTCCGTGCCGCTCTACTGGGCCGCACCACAGCAGCGGCTCTCCACCGCCGCCGGGATGCATCGGTTCACCTGGGATCTCCACTTCGATCCGGTGGGCGCGCGCGGACCGGAGGACGACAACGGGGCGGCCGTGCCGCACCGCACCTACCCGGCCGTGAACAGCCCCTGGGCGCCTCCGGGGACGTACATGGTGCGACTGACTGTGGACGGCAAGACGTACACCCAGCCGCTGAGCCTTCGACTCGATCCGCGGGTCAGAGCGCCGGCCGCGGGCCTGGCGCGACTGGCCTCGCTGTCGCGCCAGATGTACGACGGCGCGGTGGCGACTCAGGCGGCGTACCGGCGGGCGCGCGCGCTCGTGGCGGTGCTCGACAGCGCCGGAGGAGACGTCGCCGCGCTCCGGGCCCAGGTGGACTCCCTGGCGCCCGCCCCCCGTGGCGCGGGTCGTGGCAACGGAGGGGGGGGCTTCCGGCGCGGGGGCCCCGTGGAAGGGCCGACCACTCTGCAATCAGCGAGCAACGACCTCCTCGGCGCCGCGATGGCCATGCAGGGTGCCGACCTCACACCGTCGGCGGGAGAAGTCGGGGCGTGTACTCGCGCGCGCGCCGAGCAGACGGCGGTGATGCAGAAATGGGCGGCGCTGTCGGGTCCCGGCCTCGCCGCGCTGAACGCCAAACGTCGCGCGGCGGGACAATCCACAGTGAGGCTCCCATGACGCATTCTTCCCGGCTGATCACGCTCGGTGCGCTCGTGCTGGCGTCGCCCGGCGCCTTCGCCCAGCGGCCCACCCTCACCGCATCGGTCAAGCAGTTCATCTCCGTGGACACGACCATCGTGGCGCTGACGCACGTCCGGGTGATCGACGGCACGGGCGCCGCGGCCCGTGACGACCAGACGCTGATCATCCGGGACGGCAACATCGCCGCTGTCGGATCATCGGCTTCGATCAAGGTTCCGGACGGCGCACAGGTGTTGGACCTCACCGGGAAGTCCGTGATGCCCGGGATGGTCATGATGCACGAGCACCTCTATTACCCGACGGGGCCCGGCGTCTATGGAGCGGACTATGTCAGCTTCTCACGCTTGTACCTGGCGGGTGGCGTGACGTCGATGCGGACGGCGGGCAATGTCGGGGGATACGCCGACCTCAACCTGGCCGCCGCCATCAAGGCCGGGACGCAGGTGGGGCCCTGGATCGACGCGACCGCGCCCTACGTGAACGGCCCGTCTTCCTTCACGCAGATGTACGCCCTGAAAGATTCGGCGGACGCCCGCCGGTTCGTGGCGTTCTGGGCGGACGCGGGCGCGACCTCGTTCAAAGCCTACATGAACATCACTCGCCCGGAGCTGGCCGCGGCGGTGGACGAGGCGCACAAGCGGGGGCTCAAGATCACGGGCCATCTCTGCTCGGTGACCTACCGGGAGGCCGCGGACGCCGGGATCGACGACCTGGAGCACGGGTTTTTCGTGGCGACGGACTTCGTGAAAGACAAGCAGGTGGACCTCTGCCCGGGGCAGAGTGCGGGGATGACCGCCCTGGGAGCGGTGGACCCCAAGTCGCCGGAGTTCACGTCGCTGGTCCAGTACCTGATCGCCCACCACGTGGCCGTCACGTCGACGCTCACGGTCTTCGAGACCTTCGCGCCGGGACAGCCGCTGCCGCCGGGCCTGGACGTACTGGATCCCATTCTGAAGGCCCAGTACCAGGAGGGATACACGCGAGTCCAGCAGAACACGGCCTCCCCCTTCGCGAAGCTCCTCGCCCTGGATCGCGCCATGGAGCTCGCGTTCGTCCGTGCCGGCGGACTGCTCCTTGCCGGCACGGATCCCACGGGCGGCGGCGGCGTGATTCCGGGATTCTCCGATCAACGGGAAGCGGAGCTCCTGGTGGGGAACGGGTTCACCCCGCTCGAGGCGATCCGGATCTGCACGCTCAACGGCGCGACCTATCTGGGCCGGGCCGACCGCATCGGATCGATCGCGGCGGGCAAGCAGGCCGACCTGGCGGTGATAGATGGGAATCCGGCGGCGAACATCGCTGACATCGCGCACGTGACGCTCGTGTTCAAGCAGGGCGTGGGCTATGACCCAGCCAAATTGATCGAGTCGGTGCGGGGCCGAGTGGGGTTGTTCTAGAACCCGTATCCCGTCCCCCATCTGTGCGTCTGTGCGTCTAGAATTTGGTTCTTGCCTTCACTACACACTTCGTTTACTGTCGAATTATGAATGTGGCTCACGTCGCCGAGCAGAGCTCCGCCCGTATCGCGGCGGCCATCGGCGACCCCGCCCGGGCCCGGATGCTCTACGCCCTGATGGACGACCGGGCCCGCACCAGCACCGAGCTGGCGCTCGTGGCCGCCGTGGGGCCGTCCACCGCGAGCGCCCACCTGAATCGGCTGAAACGCGAGCGCCTCGTCCGGGTGCTGGTTCAGGGACGGCACCGGTACTACAGTCTCTACGGCTCCGGTGTGGCCGCGGTGCTCGAGACGCTGAGCGTCCTGGCGGGACGGGTAGGCACCGGACTGCAGACCCGGACGCCCGATCACCTGCGCGTCGCCCGCACCTGCTACGACCACATCGCCGGAACCCTCGGCGTGCTGCTCCACGATCGGCTGCTGGCCCAAGAGTGGCTGACGGGCGGAGACCGCGCGTACGACGTCACGCCCAAGGGTCTCCGGGGCCTGGCGGGACTGGCGATCGACGCCGAGCTGGTCCGCCGCCAGCGGCGGCGCTTCGCGTTCCCCTGCCTCGATTGGAGTGAGCGGCGCTGCCACCTGGGCGGCGCGCTGGGGGCGGCGGTGCTCGAGCAAGCGCTGAAGCGGAAGTGGGTGCGGCACGCGCTCGGGGAGCGGACCCTCGTGGTCACGCCCCTCGGAGGCCGCGAGCTGCGGGCGCGACTCGGAGTGGCGCTCCCTACGCCGGAACCGACCCGTTCCGCCTCATCCCAACCCCGAGCTCTCATCCTGAGACACCCGTGAGCGACAGTCTCGCCCTGCAGGTCATCATCGCGAGCACCCGGCCGGAGCGCAAAGGTCCGGCGGTGGCTGCGTGGTTCATGAACCAGGTGAACGCCCACGGTGGTTACGCCGCGGAGCTGGTCGACCTCGCCGCGGTCAACCTTCCGATGTTCGACGAGCCCCGGCACCCGCGCTTCCGGAAGTACGAGCACGAGCACACCAGGGCCTGGAGCGCCGTCGTCGAGCGGGCCGACTGTTTCGTGTTCGTCACCCCGGAATACAACTACAGCGGCCCGCCCTCCCTGATCAATGCGCTCGACTTCCTCGCGCTGGAGTGGGCCTACAAGCCGGTGGGGTTCGTGAGCTACGGCGGCGTCTCCGGAGGCACGCGGAGCGTGCAGATGCTCAAGCAGACCGTGACCGCCCTGAAAATGATGCCGATGATGGAGGCGGTGTCGCTCCCATTTTTCGCGCAGCACATCAGCAAAGAAACCGGAGTGTTCGACCCCGGCCCGACTCAGGAAGCGCCCGCCCAGGCCATGCTGAAGGAGCTCGGCCGCTGGGCTCGCGCCCTCAAGCCCCTCCGCCAGCCCCCGGCATGACCCTCTCCAATCAGAACGTCGGGGCCGAGCAATGCGTCGCCGTGGGCGCGACGCACCACGTCCTCGAATCCTATCCCAATCGCGACGTTTCCCTCGGCGGCCTCACCGTCACCCGCGCCATTCCGATCCGGGACCGCCGGATGGTGGGGCCCTGGTGCTTCCTCGACCGCTTCGGCCCCTTGAGCTTCACCGCCGACCGGCCGATGGACGTCGCCCCGCATCCGCATATCGGTCTCCAGACGGTCACGTGGCTTCTCGAGGGCGAGATTCTCCATGACGACTCGCTCGGCTCCGAGGCGACGGGGCGGCCGGGCGGCGTCAACCTCATGACCGCGGGACGGGGGATCGCGCACGCCGAGCAGACGCCGGTGGCGAACAGCGGGAAGCTGAACGGGGTGCAGCTGTGGGTGGCACTCCCCGACGCCCGTCGCCAGGTCGCGCCGTCGTTTCAAGCGATCGAGCGGGTGCCCTTGATCGAGTCCGCTGCCGCCTCGATCCAGGTGTTCGCAGGCTCGCTGGCGGGGGCCACGTCGCCCGGAGCGTTCGACACCACCCTGGTGGGCGCGGACCTCGCGATTCGTCCGGGATCGACCGCCGAGGTAGGGCTGGAGCCCGGGTTCGAGCACGCCCTCCTGGTGCTGTCGGGCGATTGCCGCGCGGAAGGGGAGCCGCTCGAGCTCCGGCGCCTCTACTATCTCGGCACCCAGCGCTCGAGCCTCGGCCTGCGGAGCGACGCCGGGGGCCGCGTGCTCCTGATCGGGGGTCCCCCGTTTCCCGGGCCCATTCTCATGTGGTGGAATTTCGTGGCCCGCACGCCGGAGGAGATCGCGGCCGCTCGGGCTGACTGGGAGTCACATCGCCGCTTCGGCGACGTGAGCGCCTACCAGGGACCGCGGCTCGAGGCTCCGGCGCTCGCCCGGTTCGCGCGCCCCAACCCCGTCAGCTAAGCCCCGTCTACTGCCACGTGACCGTCGGCGGACTCCCGGCGGGGGCCGTCAGCGTATGGGCGGAGCCTTCGGTGGGCGTGAGGTTGCTGGTGACGGTGAGGCTGAGCGCCCCGGCTGCTCCCGTGTTTGTGACACTCAGGTAGTTCCCGCTCCCGGCGTTCGCGCCGATGCTGGTCAGGAACGTCATGGCGCCGAACGTGAAGGGTCCACCCAGGGAGTTGCCCGGACTCACGACGGTGATCAACGGCGTCGGCGAGTTGATGCTGTAGTTCTCGAACGTGATCGAGTCGAGGGCGATGAGATTCGCGCCGCCCAATGCGGCGTCATAGGCGATCGCGACGTTGTCGAACGTGACCCCGGTGATCGCCAGGTTCGCGAAGTGGACCACCTGCCCCCCGCCATGGACGATCTTCGGCGCGCCGTTCAGGAAGGCGGCCACGTGCATCACGAACACGTCCGACTGAATGACCAGGGCGCCCTGCCCGTTGCTGATCCCCAGATTGTAGAAGTGCGACGCCCCCGTCCCACCCGGGTGGCTGAATGAGATCGTCTGGCCACCGCCGCCCGCCATCCCGACCGCCGTCCCCGTCGAGGCGAACGCCTGCGGGTCCCCACCCGTTTCGGTGAAGCTGCCCGCGATCGAAATCCCGCCCGCCGTGAGGAGACCCGACTCGTTCGCGCCCTCGAAGAAGGCGCTCCCGCCGACGATCAGGGTGTCGAGCGCGTTCGTCATCTTGAGAAGGCCGCTGTTGTTCGCCGTGAAGGTCCCGCCCGTGGAGTACGTGTGCCCGTTCAGGATCAGCGACCCGTTGAATTGCGTGAAGGTATTGCCCGGGAAGCTGAAGTTCCCGGTCAGAGTCAGCGTCCCGCCCTGGACCGCAACCTGGGTGCCGACGGTCACGCCCGTGCCGATCGAAACGTTGCCGGCCACATAGAAGAACGGGAAAGGCACGCCGGTCGGGACGGCCTGGCCGTTGCCGGTGAAGATGGTCGACGTCGCGGCATATGTCCCGGAAGTGACGTTCATCGTCGTGTTGACCCACAACTCGCCGACTTTCA
>DATMOQ010000178.1:0-6261 GCA_035568195.1 Gemmatimonadales bacterium | reverse complement strand
CCGACTCGCGCGCGATGGTGGAGCCCACCACGTTGACGATGCCCACCACCCTCGCGCCTGAGGCCCGCGCCGCCCGCATCGCCTCGAGGGTGTCCGCCGTCTCTCCCGACTGCGAAATGGCGATGGCCAGCGTGCCCGGTGAGGGGATATGGCGGCGGTACCGGTACTCGGACGCGTATTCCACGTCCACCGGAATGCCGGCCAGGTCTTCGATGAGGTGCCGCCCCACCAGCCCGGAGTGCCAGCTGGTGCCGCAGGCCACGATCACGATGCGGCGGATCTCCTGGCAGGCGTCCGTGTCCAGGTTCAAGCCGTTTAACCGGGCGTCCCCTTCGCTCAGGAGCAGGCGCCCGCGCAGGGTGCTTTCGACGGTCTGGGGCTGCTCGTGGATTTCCTTGAGCATGAAGTGGTCGTACCCACCCTGCTCGATGGCCTCGAGGTCCCAGTTGAGCGCATCGACGGTGCGCAGCTGCACGTGCGACTCGCTGTCGATGACGTGGTACTGCCCCGGCGTGAGGATCGCGATGTCGCCGTCGTCGAGATACACCACGGAACGGGTGTGCTCGAGAACGGCCGACGCGTCCGAGGCGACGAACAGCTCGTCGTCCCCGATGCCCAGGAGCACCGGAGATCCGCGCCGGGCCGCCACGACCTTGCCCGGCTCGTCGGACGTCATCACCGCGATGCCGTAGGTGCCTTCGACGGACCCGAGCGCCGCGATCACCCGCTCTTCGAGCGTGGCGCCTTCGGCGTCTTCGATCAGGTGCGCCAGGGTTTCGGTGTCGGTCTCGGTGCGGAAGCGGTGGCCGTCGCGCTCCAGGCGGGCCCGCAGGGCGGGCGCGTTTTCGATGATGCCGTTGTGGACCAGCGCCACCTTGCCGGTGCAGTCCACGTGGGGGTGCGCGTTCTGGGTGTTGGGCGCGCCGTGTGTAGCCCAGCGCGTGTGCGCGATCCCCGACGTGCCGTGAATCGGCTCGGCCGCGACGAGCTGCCGCAGCCCGGCCACGCGCCCGACCAGCTTCCGGGTGACCACGCCGGCGCCGTTCTGAATAGCGACGCCCGCGGAGTCGTAGCCGCGATACTCGAGCCGGGAGAGTCCTTCGAGAAGAATCGGCGCCGCTTCACGCGTGCCGACGTACCCCACGATGCCGCACATCAGGCGATCCTCGCCCGCATCAGCACGGGGCGCCCTTCCGGCGCGAGGCCGAAGCGGGAAAGTCCGGAGAGAATTCCGAGGAGGCGTTCGGTGGAGTCGGGCGCCGGCAGCAGTCGGCCGCATGACGCGCACGACAGCGTGCGGAGACGCTCGAGGGAGCGATCACGACGGGTCACCGATCGGGTGCCCCGCCGCCCTTTAGATTGGCAATCGCTGCAGACCATCCCCGCTCCTCTGAGTCGATTGCTCAGCCTTGATAACAAGTTTGGGACCGAGCGCCGAAGGACTTTTAACCTGCGGCTAACGAGGCCCTCCGCAAGACGTTAGGCGCATCCGCGCGACCCGCACGGAGTGGCGCTGCCGCGTCAATTGGCGGACATTTTTGTAGTACCCACGCATCGGCTCCGCGCAAACCTCCCGGAAAACCGCCCTCTTAATTGAGTGAGATATAATGACTTAGGTTTCGTCTCCCTCGCGCACGAGTCCTGCACTGGTTGTCGTAGAACGCGCTGTCCTGTAACGTGGTGCCCGAGGTTTCGCCCTAGCCCAAAGGAAAAAGTGGTGTCTTCGACGCCCGCAGGCCGCCCCCCGCTTGCGCTCATCGGGAGTGACCAGGAGTGGTCCATCCGGTCCATCGAGAGCATTCTGGGGCCCCACGGATACGCCGTGCTCCGCGCCTACAACGGCAAAGAAGTACTGGAGCGCGCGCAGTCGGGCCAGCCTGACGTCGTCATTCTCGACCTGCGGCTGCCGGATCAGGATGGACGCGCCGTGTGCCGCACGCTCCGCGAACAGCGGATCGTGACGCCGGCGACGCCGATCCTGATGATTTCCTCGGGACATCCCGCCAAGGTCGACCGCCTCAAGGCGCTCCAGGCCGGCGCGTGGGAAGTGCTCTCCCTGCCCCTCGACGCGGAAGAGTTTCTGCTCAAGCTCTCCGCGTTCGTCCAGGCCAAGACCGAGTCCGATGCGCTCCGCGAAGAGGGCCTGGTCGATCGCTCGACCGGGTTCTACAGCGTCCGCGGATTGGCGCGTCGCGCGCGGGAAGTGGGCGCGGAGGCGTTCCGCCGCAAAACCGCGCTCGCGTGCGTGGTGATCGGTGTCGATCCCGTGGACGCCGACGGCGCCGAGAGCGGCGCGGACAGCTCCGCGCTGGCCGAGGCGCTCGAGATCGTCGGGCAGGCGTTCCAGACCACCGCGCGCTCGTCGGACGTGATCGGCCGGCTGGGGCGCTCCGAGTTCGCCGTGATCGCGCCCGCCACGGACGCCGAGGGCGCCATGCGCCTGGCCGAGCGGCTGGCGGAAGCGGTGGCCAATCGCCAATCGATTCCCGGGGCCCGCGTGAGCAGTGTCCGCCTGCGCGCCGGCTACGAAGGGGTCGCGGATCTGCACCAGACGCCTGTGGAGCCGGTGGATCTCCTGGTGCGGGCGACGGCGGCACTGCGGCAGGTGCGGAGCAACGAAGAGGCGGGACGCTTCCAGCGCTACGATCCGGGGGCGGTGGGCAACAACTGAGCCCCAGGGCGTGGCCCTGGGACCCCGGGGCCGTGCCCCGGGGTCCCAGGGCCACGCCGCGGGGCTCAGCCCTGCGCCGCCCCCGTGGGAATCCGCTTCTGCGCCCCGCGTTCCTCTTCCGCCTCGTAACCCGCGAGATAGCCGTAGTAGCGGTACACGCCCTCGGGCTTCACGTCGTTCAGCACCGCCCCCAGGATCCGGACCGGCAGCCGGTCCATCATCTCGAGCTTGGCGCGCGCCAGCTGGCGATCCGTGGCGCCCGTGCGGAGCACCACGGCCAGGTTGCCGGTGAGGGTTGCGAGCAGGAACGGGTCGACCGCGGCGCCCAGGGGCGGGCTGTCGATGAGGATGACCTGGTAGTTCGCCCGGAGACCCAGCACCAGGTCCCGCATGGCGGGCGTCCCCAGGAGCTCGGGCGCGGTCTGCTTCCTGGTGCCGCCGCCGATGAACCACAGCTGGGGATACGGGGTGGCCTGGATCACGGCCTCGCGCGTGGCGGCGCCGCTCAGGAAGTCCGTGAGGCCCGGCGTCCGCGTGCCCTTCAGCACGCGATGCAGGCCGCCACGGCGGAGATCCCCGTCGATCAAGAGCGTGGTGTACCCGGCGTCCGCAAAGGCGATGGCCAGGTTGGACGAGAGGAACGACTTACCGTCGCCCGAGCCCGGCGACGAAATGGTGAGAAGCAGCGGCCCCGCGGCGCCATGCGCGTGCGAGAGATTCAGCCTGATGGACCGCAGTGACTCGATCACGTGGGCCATCTCGTCCGAATTGGTCCCGCTGTTCTTCGAGACCCGCGGCAGCGTGCCCAGGATGGGCAATCCCAGCTCGGTGGTGACCTGCGCGGGATACCGGACGCGGGGATCCATCCGGTCGAGCAGGATGGCGCCGGCCAGGCCAAGACCCAGCCCGCCGATGAACCCCATCGCGAGGAGGCGCGCCTTGGTGTCCGACATGGGGGCGCGCGGCACCATCGCCCGGTCGAGGGGCCGGATGTCCGGCACCACCGACGCTTCGGCCAGCCGGTTCTCTTCGTAACGGGCCTGGAGCGTGGTGTAGAGGTTCGCGGCGATTTCCTGCGTCCGTTGGAGCCGCTGCTCCTCGATGGTCCGCTGCGGAATCTGCTGGAGGTCCGTGGCCGAGCTCGCGAGATCCGCGTCCAGCGTCCGGGCCCGCGTGTCCATGTTGGAGACCAGCTGCGTCGCGAGCTGCGGGATGGTCCGGCGCTCGAGGGAATCCACGTTGCCCGCCGCGGCGGCCACCATGGGCGTGGCGTCCGTGTAGCGGGAGCGGAGGCCCCGCAGCGCGGCTTCCTGGTTGGTCAGCTCGGAGAGCGCGGCCTTGAGCTCGGTGGAGGTGTTGACCGACGGGATGACCATCAGCGCGTCCACCGACAGTCCGGAATCGGGAACCTGCGACAGGACCCGCATGATGGCGCTGCGATCGGCACGGAGCTGCTCGCGCTCGATCTTCTTGCTGAAAAACGCGGCGTACGCGGGATTGGTCGTCATCTGAATGCCGGGCGCCACCGGCGTGCCCTGCTCGGACGGCAGCGTGGCGGTATGCACCCGGAACGATTCCAGCGCATTCTCGGCGTTGGTGAGATTGGTCTGCGCGCTGGTCAGCTGCTCGAGCAGAATCTTGTTCAGCTCCGAGAGCTTGGCTTTCTTGAGGTCGGCCGCCACCTCGACTTCGCGGTCCACCACGGCGTTCACGATGGCGGCGGCCCGAACCGGATCGGTCCCGGCATACGAAATCGAGAGAAAGTTTCCGTTTTCGTCGATCTGCACCTGCACCGCCGACGAAAGCCTGATGGCCGCGTCGCGGGGCATGGACAGGCTGAACGTGACCGTCTGCCCCGGCACGAACAGCGTCGCACGGGGCGCCCACTGAAGTCCGAGCGCCGTGCCGATCGAATCCCCGAGCTGACCCCGCTGCACCACAAATCCTGACTGCGTCTGCAGGGTGAACTGCTTCCCGGTGGGATCGACGATCACCTTGTAGTCACCCGGGCTCAGCCGGTCGGAAATGGTCAGAGTCGCGAACAGGGTGGAGTCCGCCGCGTGCCAGGGCGCGAAGTAGAGACGCGTGCGCCGCACCACCTCGTCCATCACCACGAACGAATGGAGGAGGTTGACGAAGCCGGTGGACGGCAGCAGGTCCCCGCTCTGAATGGGCCCGCTGTTGCGCTGACTGTAATCCAGGCTCTGTACCCAGATGGTGCCCCGCGCCAGGTATTTGGGCTGCACGGTCCGCGAATAGAGGAACGCGCCCGCCAGCCCGAGGCCCGTCGTGAGCATCACGAGCCACGCGTACCGCCGGAGCGCCGACAGATACCGATGGAGATCGAGTCCCCCCTCTTCGCCCGGGCCCCCCCCAAACGCCTCGGCGCCGGGGGTAGGCGTGAAACGCTGGGCGGCCGCAAGGGTGGTTGCGGAGGGAGACGGTGGATCCTGTGGCGCCAGCTCGTTGGGCATTGAGCTCGTGTCTGAAGGGAAGTCGTAGGGGTTCACAAGTATAATCCCTCGTGCAAAGCCGATACCGACGCCCCTATGGCCCTTTGTGACCGATATGATACCCCTATACTGTTGCGTCCTTGCAACGAGCCCTCCATTATTGTGCATCCAGGCGACACTTTTCACCTGGACAACAACCGCCCCTGTCACCCCGACAAAAAGGGACGCCGTAGAAGTGCCAACTCCTGGTTCCCCGGGTCGAAGCCGAGCCACCGCGTCCGGCGCCGCCCCGGGTGGTAACGTCGCCGATCTCGTCTCCGTCCCCCCCGAGGAGCGCGCCAAGCTGCGCATCCTCGTCGTGGATGACGAGCGCACGCTCCGGGAGAGCTGTGCCTCCGTGCTCGAGCACGAGGGGTACAACGTCACGGCCTGCTCCTCCGGCGCCGAAGCCATGGAGCGTCTCAAGCGGCAGCCCTTCGACATCGTCCTCGCCGATCTCTACATGGAGCCGGTGTCGGGCCTGGATGTGCTCAAGGCCGCGGTGGACCTCCAGAAGGAAATCATCGTCATCGTCATCACCGGGAATCCCACCGTGGCTTCGTCCGTCGAGGTGCTGCGGGCCGGAGCCTGGGACTATCTCCCCAAGCCGTTTTCGGCGACGCATCTCCAGATCCTGATCGGCCGGGCCGCGCACGCGGTCCGGGTGGCGCGCGAGTCCAAGGATCTCCAGACCGAGATCGAGCGCTCCCACGGCAACAGCGAAAAAGTCACCGTCCTCGGCATTTCGCCGGCGTTCCGGCGGGCCATCGAGCTGGCGCGGAAGGTGGCGCCCACCGACGCCTCGGTGCTGCTCACCGGCGAGAGCGGCACGGGCAAGGAGTTGTTCGCGCAATTCATTCATCAGCACAGCCGGCGGTCCGCGCGCACGTGCGTCCCGATCAACTGCGCCGCCATGCCGGAGGGTCTGCTCGAGTCCGAGATGTTCGGCCACGTGAAGGGCGCCTTTACCGGAGCGCTCCGCGACAAGCCGGGCCTGCTCGAGACCGCGAACGGCGGCACGCTGTTCATGGACGAGCTGCTGGAGATGCCCAAGCCCACCCAGGCCAAGCTGCTGCGCGTCATCCAGGACGGCGTCGT
>DATMOQ010000177.1:0-4992 GCA_035568195.1 Gemmatimonadales bacterium | reverse complement strand
ATCGGCACGCTCCGCGCCCTCGGCTTCAAGCGGCGCAGTGTGCTGGCGGCGTTTCTGGTGGAGGCGATCCTGCTGGCGCTGGTGGGCGGAAGCCTCGGCGTCTTACTCGCTTCGGGACTCTCGTTCGCGCGGGTGTCCACGGTGAACTTCGCGTCATTCTCAGAAGTCGGCTTCGGGTTCACGTTTACGGTCGGCATCATCATCGGCGCGTTCTTCTTCGCCCTGTCCATGGGGGTGCTCGGCGGCTTCCTGCCGGCCGTGCGGGCGTCGCGGCTGCAGATCGTCAACGCTCTCCGGGGGAACTGAGACCAGACCCGCATGATCTCCTGCCGCACCCTGGGCGCGCTCGAGGTTCTGGTGGACGGGGCGCCTGCCCCGCGCGAGCTCCGGCGGAAACAGAACCTCGCCCTGCTCCTGTATCTCGCGCACTCGCCGCGGGGCACCCGCGCCAAGCAGCACCTGATCTCCCTCTTCTGGCCTGACGTCGGGAAACCCAACCAGTCGCTGAGTGAGACCGGGTACCTGCTGCGGAAGCACGGGGGTGTCGGCCTCACCGAGACGACCGCGGGCCAGATCCGCCTCGACCTCGACACCGTCGAGCTCGATACTCGGCGGTTCGAGGCGCTCGTAGCCAAGGGCCAGTGGGCGGAGGCGGTGGCGCTGGTGGCCGGGCCCTTCCTGGACGGGTTCAGTCCACCCCGGGCCGTGGAGTTCGACGATTGGGTCTCCACGCAGCGTTTGCAGTGGGGACCGAAGTGCGTCGATGCCATGGTCCGGCACGCCGAGGATCTGCTGAAGAGCGGAGCGGCGGAGCCGGCACTGCTCGTCGCCGAGCGGGCCGCCGAGCTGGCCTCGCACCCGGACCAGGTCGAGCGGGTGCGGCTCAGTGCCCTCTCGCTCCTGGACCGGCGGGACGAGGCGCTCGAAGGGTACCGGCGTTTCGAGAAGCGCCTTCGGGATCTCGGTACCGCCCCGGACGCTGCGACCCAGGATCTGGCCGACCGGATTCGCAAGAAGCGGGCGCCTTCGGTCGAGCACCGGAAGAAGTCGGAGCCGAAGCGCCGCGCGCCGCTGGTGGGCCGCGAGCGCGAGCTGAAATCGATCTACGAGTGCTGGACCCGCTGCCGCCAGGCGAGTGAGCCGGGCCTTGGCCTGGTGCTCGGGGACCCCGGCTCAGGGAAGACCCGGTTCCTCGAAGAGGCAGTGAGCCGGGTGTACCTCGAGGGCGCCGCGTCGGCCGTGATTCACCTGGTGCCCTCGGACCTGGCCCAGCCCGGGAGCGGACTGATCGCGCTCGCGGAGGGGGGGCTTCTGGACGCGCCGGGCGTGGCGTCCGCGCCGGCCCCGGCGCTCGCCGCCCTCGCGGAGCAGTCGACGGTCTGGGCGGAGCGCTTTCCTGTGCGGGACGTCGGGGGGCTGCCCCCCTTGCCCCGCGCGTTCTCGGAAGTGGTTCGTGGGGCGGCGAGCGAGAAACCGGTGCTCCTCGCCGTGGACGACGCGCAGTGGATGGATCCCGAATCCCTTCTCGCCCTGACCGCCGTGTTGCGGGACCTGACCGGTCGACCCGTCATGGTACTGCTCGCGGCCAGCGCCGACCCGCCTCACCCCGCGCTCGATCAGGTTCGCGCGCTCATCGGGCGCGACCAGATGGGGGCCACCGTCACGCTGGATCTGCTGGGACCGAAAGACCTGGCCGCTCTGGGACGCTGGGCACTCCCCAAGTACGACGCCCAGCAGATCGAGCGCCTGGTGCGGCGCGTCCAAGCCGACTCGGGCGGCCTTCCGCTTATCGCCTTCGAGCTGATTTCCGGGGTGGCATCGGGCTTGGAGCTGCGCCGGGCCGGGCCGGGAGTGTGGCCGGCAAGCCAGCGCACGCTTTACGACACCTTCCCCGGAGATTTGCCCGATGCGGTGGTGGGTGCGGTGCGGGTGAGTTTCCGCCGCTTGAGCGCCGACGCTCAGCAGGCCCTGGTAGCCATTGCCGTCATCGGCGAGCGGGTCACCCGCCAGGCGATCGGGCGCTCGACGGGTATGCCGGATGAGCGTCTCGACCGGGCGCTGGCGGAGCTCGAGTGGCAGCGGTGGGTGGTCGTCGAAGGGCGGGGGTACGCGTTCCTGGCGCGAATCATCCGGGACATCACGCTCGAGATGAAAACACCCGGGGAGCGGGCCCGCCTGCGCGAACGGGCCGGGGTCGAGGCGAAAGGCCCGAAGCCCAGGAGCCGCCTGCCCGGCAAGGCGTGATCGCCGTGTGAACGGGTGAGCGCTACGTTCTCCCGCGTCTTTCCGGCTCCAACCAGGAGGGGTCGTGGGAGGACACGAGGACGAGCGGATGAGCGGCCCCCCGGAGCACGTCCTGGAGGCGCTGGCCGACCGCTACCGGTTCGAAAACCGCTGGCTCGGGCAGGGCGGCATGGCCACGGTGTATCCGGCCCATGACCTCAAACACAACTGCCCGGTAGCCGTCAAGATCCTCCGGCCGGAGCTGGCCGATGCGATCGGTGTGGAACGGTTCCGGGTCGAAATCACGACCATGGCGGCGCTGTCGCATCCCTTCATCGTGCCGCTGCTCGATTCGGGGGAGGCCGCCGGCCAACTCTATTACGTCATGCCTCACCGGGCGACGACGCTCCGGGACCGGATTTCGGCCGAGGGGCAGCTCGGCGTCGCCGATACGGTCGCGATCACCAGCGACGTCGCGACGGCACTCTCTTTCGCGCATGCGCACGGGTTTGTGCACCGCGACGTGAAGCCTGAGAACATCCTGTTTGCGGATGGCCGTGCCCAGCTGGCCGACTTCGGTATCGCCAAGAGCCTCGCACCGGGATCGGCCGATCGCCTCACCAAGGCGGGGATCCGGATCGGCACGCCGCAGTACATGAGCCCGGAGCAGTGCGCCGGGGATGACGAGATCGACGCCCGGTCGGACATCTACTCCCTGGGATGCGTCGTCTACGAGATGCTGCTCGGACGGGTTCCCTTCGATGGGAGGACCACCCAGCAGGTCATCGCCCGGCACCTGACGGAACCTGTCCCCCCCATCCGGAGCGTGCGGCCGGTCGTCGCGGAGGTGGTGGAGCGGGCCATCTTCAAGGCCCTCGCCAAGGTCCCGGCGGACCGGTTTCGAACCGCCACCGAATTCGCCAACACGCTCCTCGAGCGCGAAAGCGCCGACACCGGAGCGCTGGGCGATTCGATCGCGGTACTGCCCTTCAAGAACGTGAACCCTGGCCTCGACACTGAGTGGCTGGCGGACGGGATTGCGGAAGAAATCAGGGGCGCCCTCGGCCGCGTGCCCGGTCTACGCGTTGCGGCCAATGTTTCGTCGGTCGCCTTGCGAGGCCGCTCGGTGGCTGAGATCGGCGCCGAGCTGCACGTCGCGATGGTGCTCACCGGCAGCGTCCTGCGCTCCGGGAAGCGGCTGCGGATTTCCGTGGAGCTGGCGAAGGTCTCGGACGAATACCAGCTGTGGATCGAACGGTACGACCGGAAGATGACCGATGTCTTCGCGATCCAAGACGAAATCGCGAAGGCCATAGTGGACCGTCTCCAGGTCACCTTCGATGGAGCCGGCGCGGCCCTGGTGACCCCGCCCACTAAGAACCTGGATGCCTATCACCTGTACCTCCGGGGACGCCACGCGCTGGAGCAGCGGGAGCTCGAGCTTGCCCTCGAGAGCCTCGGACGTGCCGTGGCTCTCGACGGCGATTACGCGCTGGCGCAAGCCGGCTTCGCCGACGCCTGCACGCTCACGGCGCAGTACGGATTCGCGCCGGCGCGGGCGCTCCTGGACAAGATCGAGGGAGCCACCCGCCGAGCGCTGGATCTCGCGCCTGAGCTGGCCGAGGCGCACTCCGCGGCCGGGACGCTGGCGCTGGTCTTCGGCTGGGACTGGGAAAGGGCGGCCCGGGAGCTGCGGCGCGCGGTCGAGCTCAATCGACGCTGCGTCGCGGCCCAGTTCTGGCTGGGGCTCTACCTGACCCATGTCGCCGGCAATGCCGACGAGGGGCTCCTGCACGCCCGGGTCGCGGTCGAGGTCGACCCCCGGAGCGCGCTGGCCTGGGCCCAGCTCGGCATGGCGCTCATCGGAGCGGGACAGCACGAGGCGGCCATCGAGCCGCTGGTGTGGGCGGCGCAGCTGGGACGCAGCCTGCTCATCCCCAACCTGTACCTCGGCGTGAACTACATTCACCTGGGCAAGGCGCCGGAAGCGCTCGCCGCTTTGAAGACGGCCCTCCGGGTGTCCGGGCGGCATCCCTTCACCATCTCGGCACTGGCCGTCTATCACGCCACCCTCGGAAACCCGGCGGATGCCCAACCCCTCCACGACGAGCTGGTGGCCCGGTCGCGCCAGGAGTATGTCCAGGCCTCCATGCTGTCACTCACCACCGCGGCCATCGGCCGGGTGGACGAGGCGTTTCTGCTGCTGGATAAAGCCTGCGATGACCGCGACGGGGTGATGATTTTCTCCAAGCGCTACCCCGCGTTTGCGCTCCTGCAGCGGGACCCGCGCATGGAGCGGATTTACCGGCGCGTCGGCTTTCCCACGTGAACGGGACGTGAACCCCCGGGGCCACTGTTCGGGTGAACCTCACCGGAGCCGTGCCCATGATTCGCCCCGCTGCCTGTCTCGTCCTTCTGGTCGGTGCCCTCTCGGCGTGCGATCCGACCGCCCCGATGCCCACCCAAGCCGCTTCCCGACACCTCACCCGGGCTGACCAGCAGCCCGCGGCTCCCGCGCCGTTGGTCACCGTGACGGCGGCGGGCGCTCAGCGTGTGTTGTGGCCCTACCTGAACTCCGACCTGACCAGCACGCCGGAGGACCCGGTCAGCCTGATCTTCCGGGGCCGGGTCGACCCCCGGGCACTCCGGGCGGCACTGCTCGGGCTGAACGGCGATCGCACCGCTTTTGGATTCCCCGACCAGGCGCCTTTCAACTGTACCTGGACCGACGCCATCGGCGACGTCCAGGCCGGGTACGTGCAGGGCACT
>DATMOQ010000176.1:0-12249 GCA_035568195.1 Gemmatimonadales bacterium | reverse complement strand
CCTGGGTGTCCTTCCCGGCGTTGGGGCGGCGCAGCAGTTCTCGCCGCCGCCCGGGGGCGCGGCCCCTTCCACCGGCACCCGGCTCGGGCTTTTCGGATTCGGAGTGCGCGGCGGAGTGGACGTGACCCACGGCGGCCAGCTGGTGGTGGGGACCACCCTCGACATCGGCGATCTCTTCACGCCCCAGGTCCGCCTCCGGCCCTCCGCGGAGATCGGGGTGTTCAACGGCGGCAACACCTACGTCGGCAGCCTCGAAGCCCTCTGGCGCTTCACCGACGACAACCAGGTGGCCATCCCCTACGTCGGGGCCGGCGTCTCGCTCGCCGGACATCAGGACTGCGGCGCCGACCCCTCGTGTCCCGCGGTCTGGGTGAACCTGGTGCTCGGATTCGAGCTGCACTACAAATCGTCCTTCAACTGGCTCCTCGAATACCACGGGATGGACGCGCTCCGGCAGCACCGGTTCTACATCGGCCTCACCACCCGCCGGGGGAGCTGAGTGGCGGCGCCGGAATCGACCATCACGCTGCGCTGGCTGGGCGAGGGGCTGGTCTTCGAAGGAGCCGGCAAGTCGGGGACGCCGACGCGCGTCGACGGCGACACGAAGGTCGCCACGTCGCCGGTCGAGATGCTGCTGGTCGCCGCGGCGTCCTGCACCGCCTCGGACGTCGTGATCATCCTCCAGAAGATGCGGGTGGACCTGACCACGCTCGAGATCCGGCTGACCGGCACGCGCCGGGAAACCGAACCGCGCCGGATCACCGCGCTGGTCCTGCACGTGCGGGTGAAGGGCGCGGGGGCCGACGAGGACAAGGTGCGCCGCGCGCTCGACCTGTCGATCGAGAAGTACTGCTCCGTCATCACGTCCCTCAATCCCGACATCCCGGTGACCTACGACATCGTGGTGGAGTAAGCTCCTCGCGCTGAGCGTTTGCGGGTCCGCCGTCGCCACTGCGCAGGGTCCTCCGGCCACCGAAACCGCGTTCGGCCCCACCGCGGTGTGGAGCCGCCGCCCCTACTACGGGCTCGAAGGCGGCCTCGGCCTCCGGCCCGCCGGCCAGATGCGGTTCGTCCTGACCGTGGGCGCCGGCGTGCGGGACGCGCGCGCCGCGGGACGTGTGGCCGGCGAGGCGCAGTTTCTGGTGCTGCCGGCCTCGCGCGGCGGCCTGTCTCCCTATGTGGGGATGGGCATCGCGGGCACGATGATCGACTCCCGACATTCGAGCGGCGCGCTGACGTTCACGGCCGGCGTGGAAGCGGCCGAGGGGAACCGGGTGGGGTGGTACATCGAGGGAGGCGCGGCGGGGGGCGGGCGCCTGGCCCTGGGGATCCGCTGGCGGCGGTTCCCCTCGTGGTGGCGGTAGCGGCGGTCGAAACGAAAAAGGGCGCCCGACCGGGCGCCCCGAGACACCGGGCTCTCGCTCCTCAGGTACTCGCGACGGCGGACGCCACGCGGGCCACCACGGGCTGACAGTACCGCTCGCCCAGGACACGCAGCTGCGTCATCTCTTCCTCACTCAGATCCTCGTAGCGGTCGCCCAGGTACAGCAGGGTGTCGTCGAACCACTCCTTCTGATGCTCGGAAGTGGCTTCGAGAACGCCGCAGCGGAGAATGTGGGAGAACAGCTCGTCACGAGCCTGTTCAAAGCTCGTCGGGGTCGGGGGGGCTTTTCGGGTGTCGGTACGGGACTTGGCCATTCGGGGCCGCTCCTCTCAGGATTTGGGCTGTCAAGAATGCGGCGGCAATCTAATGAAGCGCCCCGGGCGAAGCAAACCGTGTATAATCCCCTGGGATGTCCGACCACGACGAGACCTACGGACCCGAGCGGGCTGAGCGCCTGGCGACCCTGTTGCGGGCCCTGGCGGCGCGGATTGCGGAGCTGGACCGCGCCGGGCGACTCCTGGAGTCGGCCCCGGAGCTGCAGGAGTTGCTCGGCAACGCCCGCAGCGAGCTGTTTCACTACGAAGTAAGGTCCACCTACGACACCCCCGAGGTGGCCGAGAGCCGGCGGATCGTCGAGGAGGCGGAGCGGCGGTTCTCCGAGCTCCGCTTCGACGCCCCGGACGACGACGACGATCAACCCTGGCGGAGGTCGGGCGGCGAATGAAGCGGTTCTATCTGCTCCTTGGCGTGGTGGCGGTGGTGGCGATCGGATTCCTCTACTACAGCGCCAACCAGCAGCCCGGGGGCCCGTCCGGCTCCCGCGCCGCGGCGGTGCCGGTGACGGCCCAGGACAGCGCGTTCCCCGGCTACCTCCTCGGACCCGACTCCGCACCGGTCAAGGTGGTCGAGTTCGTCGACTACGAGTGTCCGATCTGCGCGATGTTCGCCACGGTGCAGTTCCCCACCATCCGGGATCAGCTGATCAAGACCGGGAAGGTGCAGTGGCGCCTGCGGGACTACCCGCTGCCCCCCACCACCCACCGCTGGTCCCACCTGGCCGCGGACGCCGTGGCGTGCGCGTCGGAGCAGGGGAAAGCCTGGGAGATGGTGGATGCCCTGTTCAACACCCACGACTGGGCGCTGCAGTCGAGCAACCCCACGTCGGTCTTCCGGGGACTCGCGCAGGGCGTGGGCATCAACACCACGACCTGGGATGCCTGCGTGTCGGCCGACCGGTACGCCGGTCGGATTCAGGCGAGCCTCAACCAGGGTGACGCCCTCGGAGTGGGGGGCACGCCGACCATCTTCATCGACGGCAACATGCTCAAAGAGCGCCCCACCTCCGACCTGCTCCAGCATGTCGTCGACAGCCTGATCGCCGCCCGGTCCAAGAAAAAGAAATGAGCGGTCACCGTCAAACGATCGCGGTCCTGGCGCTGGTCGGGATCGCCATCGCGACGTACCTGTGGCTGCACGCCATCGGCGTCATCGGTGTGCTGCAGTGCGGCACCGGCGGCTGCGAGACCGTGCAGGCCTCGAGCTACGCGCAGCTCTTCGGCATCCCCGTGGCCCTCTACGGAGTGGTCGGTTACGTCGCGCTGTTCGGGATCAGCATCGCCGGCGTGCAACCCGCCCTGGCGGCGCGCGCCTGGCCCACCCGATGGCTGGCCGCGTTCTCGGGCGCCGGATTTCTCTTCACGCTCTACCTCACGTTCCTCGAGCTCTTCGTCATTCACGCCCTGTGCCGGTGGTGCCTGGCGTCGGCGGTGGTCATCACCGCCATCTTCGTGACCGCCCTCGACGGCTTGCTCCGGAAGCCCTGAGCCTCCCCGTCTCCATATGACGCTCTGGCGCGCTGCAAAGCGTGTGCTGGTCGGCCGACCGCTCGAAACGCTGCATCTCGACTCGGAGCGGCTGTCCAAGGTGACCGGGCTCGCCGTCCTCTCCTCCGACGCCCTCTCGTCCGTGGCGTACGCCGCCGAGGCCATGCTGCTGGTGCTGGTGGCGGCCGGCGCGGCCGGCGTCGCCCACGGCCTGCTGGTCGCGGGCTTCATCGTCCTCCTGCTCGTGATCGTCGTCGTGAGCTACCGGCAGACGGTCTTCGCCTATCCGCAGGGCGGGGGCGCCTACTTCGTGGCCAAGGAGAACCTCGGCACCGGCTTCGGCCTGGTGGCGGCCGCGGCGCTCCTGGTGGACTACACCCTCACGGTCACCGTGTCGGTCGCGGCGGGCGTCGCCGCCATCACCTCGGCGTTCCCCGCCGCCGTGCCCCACACGGTGGCGCTCGGCATCGTCGCGATCGTGGTGGTGGCCCTGGGCAACCTCCGCGGGCTGCGCGAGTCCGGGATGATCTTTTCGGTCCCGACCTACTTCTTCATCGGCATGTTCGCCCTGATGCTCCTCGTGGACGTGGGGCATCCGTTCGGCACCTGGTCTCCGACGGCGCTGCCGGCCACGACCGGGACCGCGGTGACCCTCTGGCTCCTGATGAAGGCGTTCGCGTCGGGCTGCTCCGCGCTCACCGGCGTCGAGGCGATCTCGAACGGCATTCAGACGTTCCGCCCGCCCGAGTCCAAGAATGCAGCCGCGGTGATGGTGTGGATGGGCGTGATCCTCGGGGTGTTCTTCGCCGGCTCGACCATCATCGCCCACCGGTTCGGCGTCGTCCCGGTGGGGGACCAGACCGTGATCTCGCAGCTGGCGCACGGCGCCTTCGGCAACGGACCGCTCTATTACGCGGTCCAGTTCGCCACCGCGCTGATCCTCGTGCTCGCGGCCAATACCGCGTTCGCGGATTTCCCGCGGCTCGCCTCCATCCTGGCCACCGACGGTTATCTCCCCCGTCAGCTCGCCAGCCGCGGAGACCGGCTGGTGTTTTCGAACGGGATCATGATGCTGGCGCTGGTCGCTGGTGTCCTGCTCGAGGTGTTCGGCGGCAACACCAACGCCCTGATCCATCTGTACGCGGTGGGCGTCTTCGTGTCGTTCACGCTCTCGCAGGCGGGGATGGTGCGCCGGTCGCTCAAGGCAGGGGAGCGCCGGGTGGGCCGGCTGGTGGCCTCGTCCCTGGGCGCGGTGGCGACGGCGGTGGTGGTGGTGATCGAGCTCGCCACCAAGTTCACGGAAGGCGCCTGGATCTCGGCCCTGCTGATCGTCGCGCTGGTGCTGCTCTTCCTCGGCATCAACCGCCATTACCGGTTCTATGCGCGCCAGCTGTCCACGGAAGCCTGGCAGCCGGAGTGGCCCGAGAAGCACCTCGTGGTGGTGCCGGTGGCCGGCGTGTCCAAGAGCACCGCCAGTGCGTTGGCCTACGCGCTGCTCCTCTCCCCCCACATCCGGGCGGTGGCGGTGGCCACGGACCCGAAGCAGGTCCAACGGCTGCAGGACGAGTGGGATCTCTGGGATTCCGGAGTGCCGCTGGAGGTGTTGATCTCGCCGTACCGGGCCATCGTGCGACCGTTGCTCCAGTACATCGACCAGCTGGAGCGCACCGAAAAGCCTGACTGGCTCACCGTGGTGCTGCCGGAGGTGGTGCCGGCGCGCTGGTGGCACGCCTTCTTACACAATCAGACGGTGTACGCGATCAAGACTGCTTTGCTTTTTCGTCGCAACGTCGTGGTTACGACGGTACGGCATCACCTTCGCAAGTAGGTCGACCGTCCCGCCCTTTAGGGCTCCCTACTCCTTGTCCTCGTAGAGCACCTTGAGTTTCTGCACCACCGCCGGATCGGCCAGCGTGGTGGTATCGCCCAGCGCCCGCCCCTCGGCGATGTCCTTGAGAAGCCGCCGCATGATCTTGCCGCTCCGGGTCTTGGGGAGGTCCGCGGCGTAGATGATGTCGTCGGGGCGGGCCAGGGCGCCGATTTTCTTCGCGACGTGCGCCTTCAGCTCGTCCTTGAGGGCGTCGGTGGCCTGCCGGCCTTCCTTGATGGTCACGAACGCGGCGAGCGCCTGCCCCTTGAGGTCGTGGGTCCGGCCCACCACGGCGGCTTCCGCCACCGCGGGGTGGTCCACCAGGGCGCTCTCCACCTCCATGGTCCCGATCCGGTGTCCGGCGACGTTCAGCACGTCGTCGACGCGGCCCAGGATCCAGAAGTAGCCGTCGGTGTCGCGCTTGGCGCCGTCACCGGGGAAGTACATGTTCGCCCAACGGCTCCAGTAGACCGAGCGGTAGCGCTCGTCGTCCCGCCAGATGGTGCGCAGCATCCCGGGCCACGGGCTGGTGATGGCCAGGTACCCCCCGCCCACCTGCACTTCCTTGCCGTCGCCGTCCAGGAGCACCGCGTCGATGCCCGGGAACGCGACGGTGCCGGAGCCCGGCTTGGTGGTGGTGACGCCGGGAAGGGGGGTGATCATGATCCCGCCCGTCTCGGTCTGCCACCACGTGTCCACGATGGGGCAGCGCTTGCCCCCGATGTTCTCGTGGTACCAGATCCACGCCTCGGGATTGATCGGCTCCCCCACGGATCCGAGGAGGCGGATTTTGGTGAGGTCATGTTTCGCGGGCAGCTCCGTTCCCCACTTCATGAACGACCGGATGGCGGTGGGAGCCGTGTAGAAGACGGTGACCCCGTGCCGGGCGCACAGCGCCCAGAACCGATCCTTGGCGGGATGGTCGGGCGCCCCTTCGTACATCACCTGGGTTACGCCCACGGCGAGCGGTCCATACACCACGTACGAATGTCCCGTGACCCAGCCGACGTCCGCCGTGCACCAGAAGACGTCCGAGTCCTTGAGGTCGAACACCCACTTGGTGGTCGCGTACACCTGGGTGAGGTAGCCGCCGGTGGTGTGGAGGATGCCCTTGGGTTTCCCGGTGGTTCCCGATGTATAGAGGATGAAGAGGGGGTCTTCCGCGTCCATCGGCTCCGGCGGGCAGTCGGTTGACGCGCCGGTGACGAGCGGGTCCCACCATTGATCCCGGTCCGCTTTCATGGCCACCTGCTGACCGGTGCGCTTCAAGACGATCACGTGCCGGATGGAGGGCGTGCCGGCGAGGGCTTCGTCGGCATTCTGTTTCAGGGGCACCTGGCTGCCCCGGCGGTATCCGCCGTCGGCCGTGATCAGGACCTTCGCCTCCGCGTCGTTGATGCGGTCCCGGAGTGACTCCGACGAGAATCCGCCGAACACGACCGTGTGCACCGCACCCAGCCGGGCACACGCCAGCATGGCCACGGCGACCTCAGGGACCATGGGCATGTAAATGGCCACCCGGTCCCCCTTGCGGACGCCGAGGTTCTTGAGGGCGTTGGCGCAGCGGCAGACGTCCCGCAGGAGGTCGCCGTAGGTGATCCGCCGCACCTCCCCCGGCTCCCCTTCCCAGATCAGCGCTACCTTGTCTTTCTTGCCGCCCCGTACCTGCCGGTCCAGGCAGTTGGCCGACGCATTGAGCTTGCCGCCCACGAACCACTTCGCGTACGGCGGCGTCCACTCGAGCACCCGGTCCCAGGGCCGGATCCATTCGAGCTGTCGGGCCCAGTCGGCCCAGTAGGCCTCCCGGTCGGCCCTGGCCCGCTGATAGACCGAGTCGTCACGAACGTGGGCCTGGGCCCGGAAGGCCGCAGGAGGCGGGAACGTCCGCTGTTCGTCGAGAAGCGTCTCTATACGGTCGGTCATAGCTCGTCGTCTGCGGGTTGGGGGGCTAACGTAACGCGCCTTGCACTTTGCGCCACCGGCCTCGCCTTGCGGTGGTCGGCAGCCGTGAGCGGGGTCACGCGAACCTGGTAAGTCATTGGGATCGCTGACGTTAATTGGTATGGCACCCTTATCGCAAATAGGGGGACAGACACGGAAATCCAGGTATTCCAAAGGAGTCCAGGGTGATGTCCACGCAATCGACGGAAAAGACACTTGCCGCGCCCGAGGCGCTCTCTCTCGAGAGCCGCACGGCGTTCCGGCGCAATGCCGTGGAGCTGCTCGATCAGCTCCCGGAGGGCGCGGGGCGGCTGGTGATCGACCTCTCGGCGACCCGTCAGGTGGACAGCGCCGGCCTGGGGACACTGATGCTGATTCAGCGCCGGGCGGCCGAGCGCCGTGTGACGGTGGCGCTGCGGGGCGCGAACGAGGAGCTGCGCTTTCTCCTGGTGCTCACGAAGCTGGACGACCTCTTCGAGCTGGAAGGCGGAGCGGGCTCGGGCGGTTGAGGTATATTGTCGCCCATGCCGGCCGCGGAATCACCACGCCGCCGCGTCCTGATCGTCGAGGATGAAGCGGCCCTCCGTTCTTCCTACGCGCGCTTTTTCGAATCGCGCTACGAGATGGCCTTCGCCCGTACCGGCGCCGAGGCCATGCGGCAGCTGGAATCGTTCGATCCCCAGATCCTGATCCTCGACCTCCGGCTCCCCGACACCGACGGCATCGCCCTGCTGCAGAAGATTCGCACCACCCACCCCAACCTGCCCGTGGTGGTCACCACCGCATACGTGAGCATGGAGCCCCTGATGAAGGTGCTGGACCTGGGGCACAGCGGGTATCTGGTGAAACCCTTCGACCTGAACGAGCTCGCCGCCCGCATCGATGCTGTGGGCTGAGGGCGTCCGGCACAGCTTCGGCGCGGTCCCCGCGCTCGAAGACGTGACCTTCACGCTTCCGGCCGGCCACACCCTCGCATTGTTCGGCCCCAACGGCGCCGGGAAAACCACGTTGCTCAAGGTGCTGGCGGGTCTCATCCGTCCCCGGGCAGGGCGCGCGGGCGTGGCGGGGGGCCGGGGCGCCATCGGGTGGATCGGTCACCAATCTCTGCTGTACGGCCAGCTCACCGTGCGCGAGAACCTCCGCTTCTGGGGGGCCCTGTACCGGGTGCGACCGGAGGTCCGGGAGAGCCGCCTGGCGACGCTCGCGGGGCGCCTCGACCTGGGGCCCTTTCTCGATCGCAGGGTGGCCACTCTCTCCCGGGGCCAGGGCCAGCGCGCGGCGGTGGCCCGCGCACTCATCCACGACCCCACCGTCCTCCTCCTGGACGAGCCCTTCACGGGACTGGACCGGGTGGCGGCGTCCGAGCTGTCGGAGCTGGTGCGGGGATTCGCGGGAGCGGGTGACGGGCGGGCGACGATTCTGGTGACCCACAACGTCGATGAAGGCACCGATCTCGCCACGGACATCGGCATTCTGAAGGCGGGGCGGCTGGTGGAGCTGGCGCCGCGCGGTACCCGCACTGCGCGAGAGGTCGGGGAGCGCTACCGCCGGGCGGTGAGCTGATGGGGGGGCTGCTGCGGGACGCGTGGGTCCTGGCGCGAAAAGATCTCGCGCTCGAGGTGAGGACGCGCACCGGCATCGTGTCGGCGGTGGTCTTCACGGCCCTGGTGCTCACGGTGTTCAACTTCGGCCGCGACCCCACCGCGGTGGCGGTGATCGACCTCGCACCTTCCATTCTCTGGGTGACCTTCACCTTCGCCGGGGTGCTGAGCCTCAACCGGGCCTTCCAGCTGGAGCTCGAGAACCAGGCCCTCGAAGGGCTCCTGGTGTCTCCCATCGATCGCCGCAGCCTCTATCTGGGCAAGCTCTGCGCCAACCTCGTTTTCCTGCTCCTGGTGGAAGCGGTGGGTCTCCCGATGTTCGCGCTGTTCTTCAACGTAGCGGTGTTGAAGGTCCTGCTGCCTCTCGCGGGACTGATCGTGCTCGCCACGGTGGGCTTTGTCGCGGTGGGCACGCTCCTCTCGGCGCTCGTGATCCGGGTCCGCTTCGCGGAGCTGATGCTGCCGGTCCTCCTGCTGCCGTTTCTGATCCCGCCCCTCATCGGCGCGGTGCAGGTGACCGCGCGCCTTTTCTCGGGACGTCCCTTGAGTGAGGTCGTGGGCTGGCTTAAGTTGCTCCTCGCGTACGACATCGTGTTCGTTTCGCTTGCGACACTCCTCTTCCCCGCCACGGTCGACGAATGACGCTGCAATCCCGCGGCCGATGGATCACCGCGTCGGGCCTGCTCTTCCTGGCGGCGGTCTACGTACGCGCCATCTGGTTCACGCCGGTGGAGCGCCTGCAGGGCGGGGCGCAGAAGATCTTCTACCTGCACGCGCCGGCGGCCTGGTCCACCCTGCTGGCCATGGGGCTGGTCGGGGTCGCCAGCATTCTGTACCTCCTGATGAAGGACGAGCGCTTCGACCGCTTCGCGGCGGCGTCGGCGGAGGTGGGCACGGCGTTCGCGTGCGTGATGCTCACCACGGGCCCGCTCTGGGCCAAGCCCATCTGGGGCACGTGGTGGACCTGGGACGCGCGGCTCACGCTCACGCTCTTTCTCTTCTTCCTCTTTATCGGCTATCAGCTGCTGCGGGGGGCCATCGCGGAGCCCGGAACCCGGGCGCGGTTTTCGGCGGTGCTTGGAATCTTCGGGATGGTACTGGTCCCCTTCATTCATCTCAGCGTCTACCTGTTCCGGACCCTGCACCCCCAGCCCATCGTCCTGAAGCCCAGCGCCCCGTCGCTGCCGGACAGCATGCTGCTGACCCTGCTGCTGTCGTTCCTGGCCTTCACGATGCTGTACGTGGGATTCGTGACCCAGCGGTATGCGCCGGGGGGGGCGCAATCGCATGTGGGCTGACGGCACGCCGCCCACCGGCGGCTACGCGATCGCGGCGTACCTCCTCACCGCGATCATCCTCCTGACCTACAGCTTCCTCCTGTTCCGGCGCGGCTCGAAGGCTCCCTAGACCGCCTCAGCCGTCCTTGGGCAGCAGGATCCGGGTCCACACCAGCGCCGCGACCAGGGCGCCCAGGAGGGGGCCCACCCAGTAGACGACGTGCCCCGACAGCGTCCAGGAGACGATGGCGGGCCCGAACGCGCGGGCGGGATTCATCGCCGCGCCGGTGGAATTCCCGCCCACCAGCACGCACACCAGGATGGCGACGCCCACACCCCAGCCCGCGATCTTCGGCGCCTGGCGCGAGACGATGGTGCCGAACACCGCGCTCACCAGGACGAAGGTGAGCACGGCCTCGAGCGCCACACCGGTCCAGAAGCCGGTCAGCGACGAAAGCAGGGGCGTCCCGTAGCTCATGGCCTCGACCGACGGCCTGGGGAACACGGCGGGCAGGAGCGCGGCACCGAGCAGGGCGCCGAGGAGCTGCGCCACCACGTAGAGCCCGGCCATCTTGCCGTCGATTTTCTTGGCGATCCAGAGCGCGAACGTGACCGCGGGATTCATGTGGCCGCCCGAAATGGACAGCGTGGCGCTCACGATGAGCCCCATGGCGAGTCCGTGGGTCAGCGCGATGCCCACCGGGCCCAGGGCGCCTGTGGTCATGCCGTTGGTGACGACGCTGCCGGCGCCGAGGAACACGAACAGCGCCACACCGATGAACTCGGCCGCCAGCGGCCGGAGAGTCTGGGCATTCACAAGGGCGTCCTTTGGGAGGAGGGAAGCGGCGCCAATCTACCGACGCTTCTACGCCCGCCGCAACACCAGCGAGGCGTTGATGCCGCCGAACCCGAACGAGTTCGAGACGACCCCCTCGGGCATTTCCGCGCGCCCGGCCCCGGGAAGGCAGTCGAGATCGCACGCCGGATCCGGGCGTTCCAGGTTGATGGTGGGCGGCAGCCATCCGTGGCTCATCGCCAGGGCGCAGATGGCCGCTTCGATGGCGCCGCTCGCGCCCAACGCGTGCCCGTAGTAGCCCTTGGTGCCGCTCACCGCCATCCGGTAGGCATGGTCGCCGAACACCTGTTTCAATGCGGATGTCTCGGTCGAGTCGTTCAGCGGCGTGGACGACCCGTGCGCGTTGACGTAGCCGATGTCCTGGGGCGGGACGCCGCCGTCCGCCAGCGCCAGCCGGATGGCGCGGGCGGCCTGCTTGCCGTCGGGCCGGGGAGCGGTCATGTGGTAGGCGTCATTGGTGAACGCGTGCCCCACCACCTCCGCGTACACCGGCGCCCCCCGGGCCAGCGCCCGGCCCCGCTCCTCGAGCACCACGACGGCCGCTCCCTCTCCCATGACGAAGCCGTCCCGCGTCACATCGAAGGGTCGCGAGGCGTGGGCGGGGTCGTCGTTGCGGGTGCTCATCGCGCGGATGTTGGAGAAGGCCCCGAAGGTCAGGGGTGCCAGCGGGGCCTCGGCCCCGCCGGCGAGCATGACGTCGGCCCGTCCGTCGCGCACCACGTGGAAGGCCTCGCCCACCGCGATGGTCCCGGACGCGCAGCTCATCGCGTTGGTGGCGTTGGGCCCGGTGCATCCGAACTCGATCGCGATGTTGCAGCTGGCCGCGCCTGCGAAGACCGACAGGGCCAAACCGACGTCCATGCCCTTCACGCCCTCGCGCAGGTAGTTGCCCACCTGCGATTCCGCGTAGGAGACGCCGCCCAAGGCCGAGCCCATCATCGTCCCCATGCGGTCGGGGTCCTCCACGGTGAGGTCGATCCGCGCATCGGCCAGGGCCATCCGCGCGCTGGTCACCGCCAGCTGGGAAAAGCGATCCAGGCGCTTGGCCCGCTTGGTCTCCAGGTGGTCCTGCGGGCGGAAGTCGGGGATCTCGGCGGCGATGTGGCTCCGGAACGGAGACGGATCGAACCGGGTGATGGTGCGCACCGCCGACACCCGCCGCTGCAGGCCGTCCCAGAGTCCCGCCGCGCCCGTGCCGATGGGCGTCACGGCTCCGACTCCGGTGATGACCACACGCCGCGGCTCGATCACGTTCCCGCCTCCAGATGCGCCTTGAGTCCGGCGAGCGTGCGCGACGCGATGCCGTGCACGAAGACCGGTCCGATCACCGCGCCCGCCGCCACCGATCCGATCAGCGGCCAGGCCGGTCCGCTCCAACGGTGCTCCAGCTCGATGGCGACGCCGGACGGGACGGAGGCGAGGCGCCACACGACGTCCATCCCCGCGGTGATCCCGCGGACGTGACGGTAGCGGATCTGCCGGGCCTTGGAATCGACG
>DATMOQ010000175.1:0-7556 GCA_035568195.1 Gemmatimonadales bacterium | reverse complement strand
CCGCGGACGTTCGAGCAGGCGATCCTGGTCGGCTACGGCTCGATCTTCATCGTCCTCCTGATCGCCGGGTTCGCGGGCGCCGTGACCTCCCTCCAGACCGGCTACCAGTTCTCGGGCAATTTCCCCAAGTACATCGCCGGCGGCGTCATCACCGAATCGGTGATCCTCGAGCTCGGCCCTGTGCTGACCGGACTGATCCTGGCGGGACGGATCGGCGCCCGCTACGCCGCGGAGCTCGGGACCATGCGGGTGACGGAACAGATCGATGCCCTGGAGAGCCTGGGCCGGTCACCGGTAACCCACTTGCTGCTCCCCCGCTGTATCGCGGGAATCATGGTGATCCCGGCCCTCGTGATTTTCGCCAACGCCACCGGCTTCGGCGTGGGCTGGCTCGCGGCGAAGTCGTCCCTGGGCATCTCGAACGCCGACTTCATCTACGGCGCGCGCTTCTTCTTCAAATCGTTCGATCTCTGGTACTCGGTGATCAAGTCGATCTTCTTCGCGGCGGCCGTGGTGCTGATCCCCTGCTACATCGGCTACAACACCAAACAGGGCGCCGAGGGCGTGGGGCGGGCGACGACGGACGCGGTGGTGTCGGCGTCGATCGCCATCCTGCTCCTGGACGTGCTCCTCACACAGGTCCTGCTCACGGGCACCGCGCAGTGATCGACCTGACCGGCGTCTCCAAACGCTTTCTCGACCACGTCGTGCTCGACCACGTGGATTTCCACGTGGCGGACGGGCAGACGGTGGCGCTCCTGGGCCCCTCGGGCGTGGGCAAGAGCGTCCTCCTGAAGCACATCATCGGGCTGATCAAGCCCGATTCGGGCGTGGTGACGGTGGATGGGCTCAACGTCGCCACCCTCTCCCGCAAAGCCCTGTCGCATCTCCGGTCCCAGATCGGCTACGTGTTTCAGAACGGCGCCCTCTTCGACTCGATGGACGTGCACGAGAATATCCGACTCGGCATCACCAACGAGGATCTGTACGGCGACGCGGAATACTGCGAAGCCCGAGTCAAGGAATGCCTCCGCCTGGTGAACCTGCAGCCTGACGTGGCGAAGAGATTCCCCTCCGAGCTGTCGGGCGGCATGCGGAAGCGCGTGGGGATCGCGCGTGCCATCGCCGGCAAGCCCAAGTATCTGCTCTACGACGAGCCGACCTCAGGCCTCGACCCCGTAAACTCCGACGTGATCGACGGGTTGGTGGAGCGCTTGCAGGAAGAGCTGGGGGTCACGAGCGTGGTGGTGACGCACGACGTCCGCGGGGCGTTCCGGGTGGCCGACCGGATCGCGCTGCTCTGGCAGGCGAAGATTCGCGCCGTGGGCACGCCCGAAGAGATCGTCGCGTCGAAAGACCCGGCGGTGCAGCAGTTCCTGGAGCGGGACCTGGAAATGGCGCTCATTCAAAGCGAGAGCACCGATGGACCTGACGTATAAACAGGAGGTAGGCGTCGGCGGACTCGTCCTGGCCGGGCTCCTGGTCTTCGTGGTCGGGATGTTCTGGCTGACCGGCCGATCCCTCTCCTCCCAGGGGATCACGGCCCGGGTCGTGTTTACCAATGTCGCCGGGCTGAAAGAGGGAGACCCGGTGATGGTATCGGGTGTCCACAAGGGCCGGGTGGCCGCGGTGCACCTGGACCGGGTGGGGCACGTGACCGTCACGCTCGAGCTGGCCGAAACCGACGTGCGCCCCAAGATCGACGCGAGCGCCACGGTGGCGGCGGGCGACTTCTTCGGCGGCCGCTTCATCGACTATTTCCCGGGCTCGGACACCAGTCAGTTCCTGCCCTCGAACGGCACCATTCAGGGCACGCGCGAAGAGCAGCTGACCGACGTGGCGGCGGGCGTCGCGACCAAGGCCAATGCGTTCATGTCCAGCGCGACGGCGCTCGTCAACGACCGCCTCGCGACCGACATCCACAACACGCTGCTGGCGACCCAGCACGCGATGGAAGTGATCAACAAGACGGGCAGCGGGCCGCTGATCACGCAGACCACGGCGACGCTCGCGGCCGCCGAGCGGGTGATGAATCACCTGGATACGATGCTGGCGTCGGGGACGGCGAAGCGGGTGGACACGCTGACCACGAACCTGGCGACGTTATCGACGGAGCTTTCGCACGCATCGACTTCATTGAACACCCTGCTGTCGCAGATCCAGCAGGGGAAGGGCTCGCTGGGCAAGATGGCGAGCGATTCCAGCCTTTACGTGAATCTCGACTCGACCCTGGTCTCCCTCAATGCGCTCCTCAAGGATCTCAGGGAGAGGCCGGGACGGTACTTGACGGTTAAAGTGTTCTAAAGCAGGTCCTTCGCTTCGCGCGCGTTGCGCGCGAACCATGCGAGCAGATCCTTCGCTTCGCTCAGGATGACACCGTCGCTCTGTTTTTTAGTAGAGTAAGCGATGGAATGTCATCCTGAGCGCCGAAGGCGCGAAGGACCTGCTTCTAGACGCGGACCGGCTTCAGCCTCCTACCAAATCGCCGCCCGCAGTGAATCAGGTCTTACCATCGGGTCTCCGGGGGCGCAGTGGAACGCAGCCGCAAACTCCGGCATGTTCGACAAGGGTCCCATGACCCGCCAGCGCGCGGGGGCGTGCACGTCCGTCGCAACCTGGTTCCGCAGGAATTGATCAGTCGCCACCTCACGCCAGATCTGCGCGTACGCCAGGAAGAACCGCTGCTCGGCCGTGTAACCGTCGATGGGAGCGGGGTGCGGCTTGCCGGCCAGGGACCGCTGCCAGGCGGTGTACGCGATCTTGAGGCCGCCCAGATCCGCGATGGACTCCCCCAGCACGAGACGCCCTTCCACGTGGGTGACGCTGTCCACCACCGTGTAGGAGTCGAACTGATTTGCGACCTTGTCCGCGCGTGACTTGAAGGCGGCCGCGTCCGCGGGGGTCCACCAGTCGTGCAGGTTGCCCACCGCGTCGAATTGGCGGCCCTGGTCGTCGAAGCCATGCGTCATTTCGTGGCCGATGACCGCGCCCATCCCGCCGTAGTTCACCGCGTCGTCCGCGTTGGGATCGAAGAACGGGGGCTGGAGGATGCCCGCCGGGAACGTGATGGCGTTGTCGGTGGGGCTGTAGTTGGCGTTCACGGTGGGGCCGGTCATGCTGAAAAAGGTGTGATCGACCGGCTTGCTGATCTGCGCAATGCGCCACGAGCGCGCGTACGCGGCCACCCGCTGCGCGTTCAACGCGTAGGGACCCTTGTCGACTTCGACCGTCGCGTAATCCCGGAACTTGTCGGCGTATCCGATCTTCCTTCCGTAGGCCTTGAGCTTGACCAGCGCGGCCTGGCGGGTGGAGTCGCTCATCCACTCGAGCGTGTGGAGCCGGTCAGTGAGAGCCGCGATGAGGTTGTCGACCATCGCTCGGGCCCGGGCGCGCGCCGCCGGCGAGAACGCCTTGGCGATGAACGCCTGGGTGACGGCGTCGGGGAGGCCGAAGTTCGCGGCCTGGAGGCAGGTCTTCCACCGGGGCTGCTGGACCGACACGCCCGACAGCGCGGTGGAGTACCGGAAGGCCTCGTTGCGGAATGCCGTGGTGAGCTGGGGCGCGCTGCCACGGATCACGTGCCAGCGCAGGTATGACTTGATGTCGGCGACGGGCGTGGCGGCGACGATCGAGTCCATGCCCTTGAAGAAGCTCGGCTGGCCGATGTTGAGCGAATCGACGGCGGGGAGGCCCGACTCCTTCATGAAGTTCCGCCATTCGAGGTGCGGCGTGATGGAGTCGGCGGCGGCGATGGGCATCTTGTGGTAGTTCGCGTTCGGGTCGCGGCGGGCGATCCGGTTCATCGAGACGCCGGCGAGCGCGGTTTCGAGGGCGAAGATGTGCGCGGCCTGCGTGTCCGCCGAGGCGGGCGAGTCGCCGAGGAGCTGGAACATGCGCGAGATGTGGGACTGGTAGGCGGCGCGGATGGCGCGGGCGGCCGAGTCCGTCCGGAAGTAGAAGGCCTGGTCGGGGAGGCCGAGTCCGCCCTGCTGGGCCTGGGCGATGGTCATCTGGGCGTTCTTGACGTCGGCGCCGCCATTCAGACCGAAGAACCCGGCGGCTCCTCCTTCCTTATTCATTCCGGCGATCACGGTGAACGCGTCGGCGTTGGTCTTGATGCCGTCGATTTTTTTCAGCGCCGGCTGGATGGGCGTAATCCCGGCCCGGTCGGATTGCGCGGTATCCATGCACGACGCGTAGAAGGCGCCGAGCTTCTCTTCTGAGGTCTTCGGATGGGCGGGGGCGGTAAGGGCGAGCTGCTCGACCACGCCTTTGAGGATGGTCTGGTTGCGGTCCGAAAGCTCGCCGAAGGCACCCCAGCGCGACTGATCGGCGGGCCTGGTGGTGTGGGCGGCCCACCCACCATTCGCAAATTGATTGAAGTCTTTGCAGGGGGCGCAGGTGGTGTCGACGTTGGCGGGGTCCAAGCCTGGATGCGCCTGGGCGGCCAGGGGGGCCGCAATGAGTGAGAGAAGCAGCAACGCACGGCGCATGACGGCTCCCTAAGCGATATGGGGGATGAGAGAAGTTACGGTTCGCGGGACGAGTTTGTTGGAGGCCTTCGCGCCGCCAAAGCAGGTCCTTCGCGCCTGCGGCGCTCAGGATGACACCTTCCCTTCTCTATTTTATCAAAAAAGAAAGGCAACCGTGTCATCCTGAGCGAGGGGCGCGAACGCGCCCGGAGCGAAGGATCTTATATTCCGCTCCATGCTCTCCCTCACCTTTCTCGGCACGTCCGCCGCCCGCCCGACGGTCGAGCGGAACGTCTCCTCCCTGGCCCTGGTCCGGGAAGGGGAGACGCTGCTGTTCGACTGCGGCGAAGGGACCCAGCGCCAGATGATGCGCTACGGGGTGAGCTTTGCGTTGACCGAGATCTTCTTCACGCACTTTCACGCCGACCACTTTCTGGGCATCATCGGGCTCATGCGCACCCTGGGTTTGCAGGGCCGGGCGGAGCCGATGCGGTTGTATGGCCCCAAGGGGGCTAAGAAGGTTCTGACGACGGCCATTTCGCTGGGAGTGGAGCGGGTGCCGTTCGGGGTGGAGATGATCGAGGTGAAGCCGGGGGAGGAGATTGAACGGCAGCCGGGAGTCGATTACTGCATTCGCGCCTTCGCTACGGAACACGCGCCGCACTCGATCGGGTACGCCCTGGTCGAGAACGAGCGGCCGGGGCGGTTTGATCCGGACAAAGCGCGGGCCGCGGGTGTGCCCGAGGGTCAGCTGTGGGGCAAGCTCCAGCGGGGCGAGGTGGTCAGTGTCGATGGCCGCGAGGTGCGACCCGAGGGGATCGTAGGGGAAAAGCGGAAAGGCCGAAAGGTCGTGATCACGGGCGATACCCGGCCCTGCGCCAGCACCGCGGAGGCCGCGGCTGGAGCCGACTTATTGGTCCACGAGGCGACCTTCGGCGAGGACGAAAAGGATCGCGCCAAGGAGACGAATCACTCGACCGCGCGGGACGCGGCGCAGGTGGCGCTCGCGGCCAAGGCTCGGAAGCTGGTGCTCACGCATCTCAGCGCACGGTATTCGATCAGTGCTGAAGAGCTGCTCAAAGAGGCGAAAGAGGTATTTGCGGAAACCGTGGTGGCGAAAGACGGGCTATGTATTGAGGTACCCTACTCCGAGTGAGCCCGGGCAAGAAAAGCAGGTCCTTCGCGCCTGCGGCGCTCAGGACCTGCTTCTTACAGCTCAGCCACGAACTTCTTCAACTCATCCCGATTGAGATCACTCACCACCCAGTACTCCCACCCGCCGCTCTTCCAGTAGATCTCGTTGTAGCCGTTCTCGGCACGCTCGCTGACCGACTCGGATCCGCCCTCCGGCCACACGAACACATTGATCACATGCAGGCGTCGCTGATACACCAGCGCGGCGACCGTGCGGCCATGCATGTAGTCGAGCCGGCCGCCCACGAGCGGGAACGAGTCGGGCTCCGGGTTCGGGACGGGAGGCGAGAAGTTCACCTTGCCGTTGAACCAGGGCTTCACGTTGTGCGTGTTGTTCGACTGCACGTCGAACAGGTGCCCCGGCTGCAGGGACCGCAGATGGCTCGCCAGGACTTGTTGCGCCAGCTCCGCCCGCTCAGAGGATCGGGACGAGACGTACCACGTCCCGGACACGGCGACGGCGACTATCGCCGCCGCCGCCAGCGGCACCCAGTACGACCGCTGCGGCCGGTGCGCCTCGGCGCGCAGGGCGAGGCGCACGCGCTCGCGCAGCCCTTCCGGCGCGGCCAGCGCGGGCAGTTCGGCCTTGATGCGGGCGTCCAGCTCTTCAGGGCTCATGCGCGACCTGCCTTCACGGTCTTCTCGAGCCTCGCCCGGCCCCGGGAGAGCCGGGACATGACGGTGCCGATGGGGGCCTTCACGATGTCGGCGATTTCCTGGTACGAGAGCCCCTGGATCTCGCGGAGCACGATCACTTCGCGGAACTCCGCGGGGAGAAGCTCCAGGGCTTCGCGGACGGTCTCTTTGGCGTCCGACTCGAGCGCGAGTGCGTCGGCCGAGGCTCCTTCATCTGAGTGGAGCTCATCATCGAACTCTTCTGCCTTAGCCTCTTTGCCTCTCAGCCTCTTCGATCGACACTCGTTGCGCACGATCGCGAGAATCCATGCCTTCGGATCTCCTCCGCGGTAGGAGCCGAAGTACTTCATGGCCCGCAAGAAGGCCTCCTGCACGGCGTCGTCGGCGTCGTGCGGGTCGCGCGTGAGGTAGCGCGCGAGTGTGTAGGCCGCGTCCAGGTGCGGCAAGGCGATTGCCTCGAACCTGATCAGATCCTGCTCGTGCAACGGGGCTCCTTGCCCTGGGTGGTTATGGGAGCGGGGAGCGGGGAGCGGTCTGAGTCCAGGACGTGCAGGTTCCGGCAAGCCTAGTGGAGCTTCCAGTTCCCAGACTCCGACCGCTCCCCTCTCCCTGCTCCCTCATCTTCACCAGACTTCCACTTTCCGGGAAATATTCCCGGGAATATTCGAGGGGCCTCTGGAGTCTCCTCGTGACAACCAACAACCCGCGAGGACTCCAATGCTTTGGTATCCGCTAGTCCTGGCCCTGACCGTGGGCCACGTCCAGGCTTCGACTGTATCCGTGCGGCTTTCCGAGTGGAAGGTCGAGCTTTCCCGGGCCGCGGTGGGTCCGGGGCCGGTCAGCTTTACCGTCAAGAACATCGGTACGATTCCCCATGCGTTCGAGGTGGAGGGCAAGGGGTGGGAGAAGCAGACGGCGCAGATCGCTCCGGGCGACAGCACGACGCTCACGGTGGACCTGAAGGCCGGGGAGTACGAGGTCTACTGCCCCATCGGGGATGGCTCGCACGAGAAGCTCGGGATGAAGTCGAAGCTGCATGTCGGGGATGATGCCGCCGAGGCGGAGGTCGGGATGAACGGGAGTACTAAAGTACAAGACCGGGAGTCGGGAGTCGTTCGCTCCGACTATGCCGAGGCCCCGACCGTCAAGCGGATTCATGTGATCGGTGGTGGTCCCGTCGTCCACATCCTGCCGGGCCCTTTTCCGTTTCCCGACAGCGTGAATCCGGTGATTCCGGGCTTCGGCCCGGAGTCC
>DATMOQ010000174.1:0-3273 GCA_035568195.1 Gemmatimonadales bacterium | reverse complement strand
GGCGTTGCGCGGCCGGCATGGCGGAGGCGCGGGCGAAGACCAGTTCTGGAGCGACGCAGTGCAGCATGGCGGCGTCTACGCCGCCGCCCCCGCGACCCCGACCCGTCTGGGCAGCGACGCGACCAAGATCTTCGCCGGCTCCAATGCGGTTCCGCCGCTCGCCGGTGATCTGGGTGACGTTCCCCTTATCGTGTTCCCGCACTACGCGCTCTACGACGGACGGGGCGCCGACAAGCCCTGGCTGCAGGAGCTGCCCCACCCGGTGTCGAAGATCATGTGGCAGTCGTGGGTGGAGGTGCACCCCGACACGGCCCAGACCTGGGCGGTGGAGAACGGGGACTTCCTGTTGATCAAGACCACCTACGGCAGTGCGCGCGTGGCGGTCTGGGTCACGCCATCCATCCGCCCCGGCGTCATCGCCATCCCCACGGGTCAGGGGCACGCCGCCGGCTCCCGGTACTCCACGGGTCGCGACACCAATGCGTTCGATCTGCTCCCCGGCACGCCGAACGCTTACGGCGGCCGGACCTTCGCGGTCCGCGCCGCCGTCGAGACGACGCGGGACCATCGCTACCTGGCCACCCTCGAAGGGGATCCGCGCGAGGGCGGTGAAGGGATCGTCGAGCTCCTGACGCTCGGCAAGGCCACGAGCCTGCATGCCGGGGAGCATCCGTTCGCGGAAGAGGCTGTGCCGGCGTACGCGGATTCGGCGGAAGCGGGATGGGCCGCGGCACAGAAGGAGCAGGCGTCCCTGGGCGACTACGCGCATCAGCCCACCCGGTGGGCCATGGCCATCGATCTGGCCAAGTGCACGGGGTGCTCGGCGTGCGTCACCGCGTGCTACGCGGAGAACAACATCCCCACCGTGGGCGAAGAGCTGGTGCGGCGCCGCCGGTTCCTGCCCTGGATGCGGATCGAGCGGTATTTCAACCACGCCGAGGGCGGGGCGGTGCGGGCGGTGACGACCCCCATGCTCTGCCAGCAGTGTGCGGAGGCGCCCTGCGAGCCGGTCTGCCCGGTGTTCGCCGCCTACCACACGCCGGACGGGTTGAACGGCCAGGTCTATAACCGCTGCGTGGGCACTCGCTACTGCGCGAACAACTGCCCCTACAAGGTCCGGTTCTTCAACTGGTTCAACTACGCGGAGCAGGGCGGAGAGTACGACGCCTGGCCGGCCCCGTTGAACTGGCAGCTCAACCCCGACGTCACGGTCCGCGAGAAGGGCGTGATGGAGAAGTGCACCTTCTGCGTCCAGCGGATCCGTGCGGCCGAGCATTCGGCGCGGGTCGAAGACCGCTCGCTGAAGGACGGCGACATCGTGCCGGCCTGCGCGCAGGGGTGTCCGTCGGAGGCCATCGTGTTCGGTGACCTGAACGATCCCAACTCGCGCGTGCACGCGCTGAGTGAGAATCCCCGGGGCTATCACGTGCTGGCGGGCCTCAATACCAAACCCGGCATCACCTATCTGGCGCGGGTCGTGGCCGGGGCGGACGCCTGATGGCTCAGACCACGGCCCCCGGCACCTCGGGCACCCGCGTGACCTACGACTACGTCACCCGCGTCATTCATAAGACGCTGGGGGATCCGGGGAAGGGGTATTTCGCCCTCCTCGGCGTCGCCGTCGGATTGCTCGGCATCGGGATCATCTGCCTGCTGTTCCTGCTGCGGTATGGGCTGGGGCTCGCCGGCTATTCGCACCCGGTGTACTGGGCGGTCTTCATCACCTGCTTCGTGTTCTGGGTGGGTATCGCGCACTCGGGGACGCTGATTTCGGCCATCCTGTTCCTGTTCCGGTCGGCCTGGCGGACCGCGGTGTACCGCGTGGCCGAGGCGATGACCGTGTTCGCGGTGATGACGGCCGGGCTCTTCCCGCTCATTCACATCGGACGGCAGTGGTACTTCTACTGGCTGGTCCCTTATCCCAACGAGCGGGGACTCTGGCCCAACTTCAAGTCGCCGCTCGTGTGGGACGAGTTCGCCATCGGCACCTACTTCACCGTGTCGACCTGCTTCCTGATCATGGGCCTCATTCCCGACATCGCGGCGGTGCGGGACCTCGCCACCGGGTGGCGGAAGAAGCTCTACGCCCTGACCTCTCTGGGATGGCGCGGCACCAACGAGCAGTGGCGCCATTATTCGCGCGGCTATCTGTACCTCGCCGCCCTGGCGACTCCGCTGGTGCTGTCGGTGCACAGCGTGGTGTCCTGGGACTTCGCGATGGCCCAGGTGCCCGCCTGGCACGAGACCATCTTCGCTCCCTACTTCGTCGCGGGCGCCATCTACTCGGGCGTCGCGATGGTGATCTCCCTCCTGGTGCCCATCCGCCGCCTCTTCCATCTCGAAGAGGTGGTGACCATCCGGCACTTCGAGAACCTGGCCAAGCTCTGCCTGCTCACCGGCATGATCGTGGGCTTCGCGTATACCACCGAGTACTTCATCGCGTGGTATGGCGGCCCCACGCCGGAGCACCAGGCGTTCATGTACCGCGCCTTCGGTCCGTTCTGGTGGGCCGGCTGGACCATGAACGTCTGCAACTGGTTCCTGCCCTGGATCCTGTGGTTCAAGAAGGTCCGGACCAACGTGACCGCACTGTTCGTGATTTCGATCTTCGTCAACGTCGGAATGTGGTTCGAGCGGTTCACGCTCATCGCCATCCACCTGGCCGGTGAGCCCTTCGAGCCCTTCATGAAGGCCGGGTACAATCCGACCTGGGCGGACTGGGGCATCATGGCCGGCAGCTTCGGCTGGTTCTTCATGTGGTTCCTGCTCTTCGTGAAGAACTTCCCGGCCGTGTCGATTTCCGAGGTGAAGGAAGTCCTTCCGCCGCCGGTGCGCGGGAGGCACGCGTGAAGAATCTCCTGCAGGAGCTCTTCGGCGGCCCCATGACGCCCGGCGTGCTCGGCGTGTTCGGCCACCTCGACGACACCACGCGCGCCATCAAGGACCTGAAGGCCGACGGCCGGGAAGACTTCACCGTCTTCTCACCCATGCCCCGGCACGAGCTCGAGGATGCCATCGACCGGCCGGTGAGCTCGGTAAGGATGTACACGCTGGTCGGCGCCATCGCCGGATGCTCCATCGGCGCGTGGATCCCCCTCTATATGTCGTGGGATTGGGCGATTCTGGTGGGCGGCAAACCCATCGGGTCCATCCCGCCGTACGTCGTGATCATGTTCGAGATGACGGTGCTCTTCGGCGCCCTCAACACGCTCCTCGGGGTGGCCCTGAACGCGCTCCGCGCCGCCCGCCGGGAGGGCACCATCCCGTACGACC
>DATMOQ010000173.1:0-18545 GCA_035568195.1 Gemmatimonadales bacterium | reverse complement strand
ACGAGTACCACCACGGCTTCGCCGCGTCCGGCGCGGTGGGATTGACCGTGCGCTGGTTGATGGACACGCCGGTGGGGTGGGCCCTGCTGCAGATCCTCGCCGTGGGGTTGCTGTGGCTGGCCGTGTCCGCCTTCCGCTTTGGTCCGGCGCGCCCCGTGATCGATCGCCGCCGCCGCTCCCCGCTCGAGCATCTCGACGCGCTCGCGGCGGGTCTCGAGAGCTCGGATGGATCCCGGACCGCGCTGGGACTGATCGTCGGCGGACTGCGCCGCCGGCTCTCGCGCACCGGCTCGAGCCCCGGCGCGAAAGCCGACGAGCAATGGATCGCCGCGCTGACGCTCGCCATGCCGACGCCCCGGGGCCGGGGAGCCGTACGCCGTTTGCAGGAAGCGTTCACCAAACCGGGTGGAGGCGAGCGCGTGCTCGCCGCCGCCAACTCCGTGGAGGATGTGTGGGAGGAACTACGTCCGCGCGCGACGCGCGACGCATTCTCGAAGCCCTGAGGGGCGTGGTCCTGGGACAGGACTCCGCCCTCCGGGACGTGATGGTCTGCCTCCTGGCGCGGGGCCACGTGCTGCTGGAAGGCGTGCCGGGCACTGCCAAGACGCTGCTGGTACGGGCCCTGTCGCTCGCCCTCGACGTGAAGTACGCGCGGGTGCAGTTCACCCCCGATCTCATGCCCGCCGACATCACGGGCATCTCGATGCTCACGGGCACGCAGGAATTCACGTTCCGGCCCGGCCCCATCTTCGCGGACCTGGTGCTGGCCGACGAGATCAACCGCGCGCCCGCCAAGACGCAGGCTGCGCTGCTCGAGGCCATGCAGGAACGGACCGTGACCGTGGACGGCACCACCCATGCGCTTCCCGCCGTGTTCACCGTGTTCGCGACTCAGAACCCCATCGAGTTCGAGGGCACGTACCCCCTGCCCGAGGCCGAGCTGGATCGCTTCATGGCCAAGGTGCTGGTGGGCTATCCGGACGCCGCGGTGGAGCAGGGCATTCTGACCCGGTACGTGCAGGGCTTCGAGGCCGACCGGCCGGCGACGTACGGCATCAGTCCGGTCACCAACGCCGCGGGCCTCGAGACCCTCCGGGTGGCGACCGAGCAGGTGCGCGTGGAGCCCCGGATCACGGCCTACATCACCGCCATCGTCCGCGCCACCCGCGCCGCGGCGTCCCTCACGCTCGGCGCCAGCCCGAGGGCCGGCGTGTCCCTGCTCAAGGCCGCCCGCGCCGCGGCGCTGCTGGAAGAGCGCGACTACGTCATTCCCGACGACGTGAAGGGACTCGCCCCGGCCGCGCTCCGGCATCGCATCACGGTCGCGCCCGAGCTCGAGCTCGAAGGGGTCACCCCCGACATGGCGCTCAAGGCCGTCCTGGACAAGGTCGAGGTCCCCACGGCGTGATCCTCTTCACCCGTCGCGCGCTGTTCGCGCTCGGCGCTGCCGCTGCCCTCGCCGCGCTCGCGTACTGGTTCACGTGGGCCATCGGCGTCATGGTCCTGGTCGACGTGGGTATCCTCGGCCTCGCGATCGCGGACGCCCTGTGGAGCGTCCCGGCCGCCGGGCCGGCGGGCGCCGCGGGGTTCCGGGTCCGGCGGGACCCCCCCGCCGCGGTCACCGTGGGCCATCCGACGGAGGTCGCCTATACCTGGACCAATGGGTCGCGACGGGCCGCGCGGCTCCGGGTCCGGGAAACCCGTCCCGACCTCCTCGGCGGCACGCTGCCACCGCGCACCATCACGGTGCCCCCCCACGGCGAGACGGTCGAGCGGCTTCCCGTGACCGCGACCCATCGTGGGCACGAGGAGGCCGGGGAGTTCCACGTGGACTCGACCGGTCCTCTGGGGCTGGGCGTGATCCGCCGTCGAATGTCGCTCCCCTGGTCGGCCACCGTCTTCCCGCCGCTCGTCTCCCTCCGGCTCCGGGCCTCGGTGGCGCAGGCTCTGCGACGGCGGGATGCGGGCATGAAGCCCATTCGCCGGCTGGGGGAGGGCCGGTTTTTCGAAAGTCTGCGCGAGTGGGTGCCGGGGGACGACCTGCGGCACATCGACTGGAAGGCCACCGCCCGGCGCCGGAAGGTCATCACCCGGCAGTATGAGGAAGAGCGGCGGCAGCAGCTCCTGCTGGTGATCGACACCGGACGGCTGATGACCGCCGACGTCGGCGGCGTTGCGCGTCTCGACTACGCGGTGCAGGCGGCGCTCGAGCTGGCGTACGCGGCCGTGCAGCACGACGACAACGTGGGCGTGATGACGTTCGCCGACGGCGTGAAGCACTACGTGGCGCCAGGGCGCGGGCGCGCGGGCCTGAAGCGCGTGCTCGACGTGCTCACCGTGCTGACGCCGACCCTCGTGGAGCCCGACTACCCGGGCGCGTTCCGCTATCTGTCGGCGCGGAACCGGAAGCGCGCGCTCACCGTGGTCTTCACGGACCTGATCGACCGGATGGCGTCGGAGGCGCTGGTCGCGAATCTGGCCACGCTGCGTCCCCGGCATCTGCCGCTCGCCGTCACGCTCCGGAATCCCGAGCTGGACTTCGTGGCCACCGCGCGCCCGGAAGACGTCCAAGACGCATTCCGCCGGGCCGCCGCCGAGGAGCTCTTGCGGGCGCGCGAGGAAGCGCTGGGACACCTGCGTCGCGCCGGGGTGATGGTGCTGGACGTCCCGCCCACGCGGGCGGCGCAGGCCGTGGTGCGGGAATACCTCGAGTTGAAGCGTCGGGGACGGCTGTAGCGGGGGCGCGTCGAACCGTCTGGCGGGGACCCCCCCAGGCGTCGTAAGTTGGTACCTCACTCTAAGATGGGCCCTGCCATGCGCCGTTTCCCACGGGTCTCACGCCTCGCGGCCACCGCGGCTTTCATCGCCGTCGGGGCGGGGGTCACCTGCTCCTTTCCCACGGATGAGAGCAGCCAGGTCTTCGTGACCATCACGTTGTCCGCTCCGCTGGTGGTGCAGGGGGCGCAGATCACCGCGCACGCCCACGCCTTCCGGAAGACGACATCGGGCCCGCTGGCGGTGAACGACGTGGACTTCCAGTGGAACGTCTCGGACTCCAACGTGGCCCGCATCGTCAACGACGGGCGCGGGACGGCCACCATTACGGGGGTGAATGCCGGACTGGTGACGGTGAGCGCCAACGCCGCGGTCTACGCGCACTCCGCGGGGATGGACAGCGTGATCCGGGTCTCCCGGGCACTCGAGATCGACAGCATCAGACCCAAGAACGTTTTGTACGGGGGCCGGCTCACGGTCTACGGGGTGGGAATCAACTCGATCTTCCTGGCGCAGCTGGGGAGCGGGACCCTGATCCCGGACACGTTCTCATTCGCCGGCAATCGCAACGGCATCGGACACATGCAGTTCTGGGTCCCGTTCCCGGCCGGGACCGGCCAGCTGGTCGCGTTCGGCCCCGGCGTGTTCGCAAGTGTGGCGGAGACGACGTTTGTAGGCGATCACGACATTTACGATCCTGACGACACTATTCCCACGACCATCAATCTGGATTCGACCACCCCCATCCCGCAGATTCAAGCCCTGCGGTTCTACAATCCCGCACTCTACTTCAAGGTCCTGGACCGTACTGCCACGTACGCCATCCGGTGGTTCAACTTCCAGCAGGCGAATACCAACCAGCCTGAGACCTTCGTATTCACGACGGTGGGACAAGGGCGGGACACGTCGATCTTCAACATTCTCACCGACTCGATCTACTACACCGGCGGCGGCGGCTACAGTCTGGGTGACTCGGCGTGGATCATCGCGCCCACGCAGGAGATCGTGGGATGCAAAGGTCTCAACACGTACTTCATCCCCTTCGCGCAGGGGGACTCCGCCGTGGTCGAGCTCGGGAATCAGCCGAACCACACGTTTGCGGCGTTCGTCGAGTACACTCAGCCCGGCCCGTACGCGTTGCGGATGGTGCGTGGGCTCGTCCGGTTCGACCCCAATGTGGGACCGGACCGGTTCAGTCCCAATGAGATCTGCAATCAGGCCGACGCGAACTTCAACAAGTCTGCGACGAACATCTCCGTGAACCTAGGGTCCCTACCGTTCGTGGACACGACGCTCACCATCGACTTCCCGCACGCCACCGACTGGTACCGGTTCCGCATGCAGCCGGTGAACGGGAGCGACCTGCAGGATACCGTGAGCATTCTCACCGTGAGCCGCACCCCCGCGGCGAAGGACACGTCCGACATCGACGTCACCGTGCTCAGCGCGGACGACTTCTCCCTGTACGGCCAGGCGCTCGATTCGGGATCGACCGAGCACCTGAAGGTGTTGTTGCCCACGAACCATGACTATTACGTCATCGTGTCCGACTTCGCCGGCGCCCCGGTGCGCTACGGACTTTGCATCACCGTCGCCACGTCCTGTGCCGCACTGCCACCACCGGCCACCTCGCCCATCGGTGCCGCCAAGGGGGTTCCGCTCCGCGCCATGCGCGCCCGGAGTGCCATCGCACGTGTCGGAGCGCCGGCCGCGGCGCAGGCCGCCCTTGACCGCCTGCGGAGGCACCTATCCCGGCGTCCGTGATGGAATGCGCCAAGTGCCACACCCCGCTGCCCGATAACTCGCGGTACTGCTTCGCCTGCGGGGCGGATCAGACCGGCGGGGGAGATCCGGCCGCGACCAGCGGCCAGATCAGCGGGCTGATGACGCGGCTCCAGCGGATCGTGGAGGGCAAGTACAAGCTCGACCGGCTGCTGGGCAAAGGCGGGATGGGCGCGGTGTTCCTGGCCAAGGACCTGACCCTGGACCGCGACGTGGCCATCAAGGTCCTGCCCCCGGACGTCTCGCAGGACGATCACGTGGTCAAGCGCTTCCAGCAGGAGGCGAAGACCGCCGCCAAGCTCGACCACACCAACATCATTCCGATCTACCGGGTGGAGAGCGAAGGCGGGCTCAACTACTTCGTGATGAAGTATATCTCGGGTACGTCGCTCGAGGACCTGCTGGAGCAGAAGAAGCCCATTCCCATCGAGGAGATCCAGCGCATCCTCTGGCAGGCCGGCGTGGCGCTGGGGCACGCGCATCAGCGCGGCATCGTGCACCGCGACGTGAAGCCCGCCAACATCATGTTCGACCACGACGGCAAGGTGATGCTCACCGACTTCGGCATCTCCAAGGCCCTGCAGGCCGCGTCGGGCTTCACCGGCACGGGCATGATCATCGGTACGCCGCACTACATGGCGCCTGAGCAGGCCAAAGGACAGCCCGTGGACGGCCGGGCCGACCAGTACTCCCTGGGCGTGGTGGGATACCGGATGATCACCGGCGCGCTCCCCTTCGGGGGCGACTCGATCCACACCATTCTGTACAAACACATCTTCGAGGAGCCGCCCCCGGTCCGCTCCGTCCGCCCCGACGCGCCCGAAGCGCTGTCCGCCGCCATTCAGCGGGCCATGTCCAAGGAGCCCGGGCAGCGTTTCGCGACCATGGAAGAGTTCGCCACGGCGGTGTTCCCGGAGCAGCCGGTCTCCGCGCGCACCGGCGGACCGATCACGCCGAAGCCGATCACCCGCGCGCCGGTGACGGCCGAGTCTCCCACCGAGGCGTTCATCTCCGCGCCGACGACGCCCATTCCGTCCGCGCGCGGGGCCGCCGCGACCACCCCCGCCCGCCCCGGTGCACGCCCCGTCCCACAGAAGTCCGGGTCCAAGGCGTGGATGGGCATCGCGGCCGCGGTGGTGGTGCTGGGCGGCGGGGGATATCTGATGTTCGCCCGGGGCCACGCGCCCGCGACGGACGGGGGCGCCGCGGTGACGCAGACCCCGACCAATCCGGGAACCTCGAATCCGGGCGTGACTCCCGCGGACACGCACCCGGCCGCCACCACGCCTCCGGTGACCCAGCCGACGTCGCCTCAGCCGGCGCCTCCGCAGCACAAGCCGGCGCCGGCACCGCGGCGGAGCACGCCCGCCCCCCGGCCGCCGGCGGCGTCCACCGGGTTCGTCAGCATCGCCACCGATCCCATCGCCGCGGTCTACATCGACAATCAGTCGGTGGGGCCGTCCCCGGTGATCGGGCATGAAGTGCCGGCGGGGGCGCACACCATCCGCGTGGAGCGGGTGGGATATCAGACGCAGACGGTGACCGTGCAGGTGTCTCCCGGCGAGACGGTAGTCAGACGCTTGACCTTGATTCAGGGAGGATGACCGGGATGCGACGCGCAGCTCTCTTCGTCCTCACCGGCCTGGCGGCCGCCGGAGTCGCGGCAGCCCAAGGAACGGGTGCGACCCCGCAGAACGCCACGCTCAAGCGGGCGGTGCAGGCCGCCGACAATCTCAACTTGCCGCAGGCCATCACGCTGGCCAATCAGGCGCTGGGCCAGCGCCTGAACGCCTCCGACCAGGAGCGGGCCTACGCGCTCCTGGGCGACGCGTATTCGAACCAGCCCGACGGGTTCGACAAAGCGATGAACGCGTTCCGGCAGGTGCTGCTGATCAACCCGGAGCGGGCCCTCGATCCCAACCGGACCGCCACCAAGACCCTCGTGGCCTTCAACATGGCGCTCTCCACCATGCTGCTGGTCCGCGGCGTGCAGGTAGACAGCTCGAGCTTCGTGGTGGGGCAAGGCGCCGTGCCCATCCATTTCACCGTGACCAGCCCGGCGCGCGTACACATCAAAGCGGTGAGCGCGAAGACCACCGTGAATATCGACTCGACCATCGGGAACGGGACCGTGAACCTCCGCTGGAACGCGACGCTGCCCAACGGCGATCCCGTGCCGGCGGGGGATTACACCATCGTCGTGGATGCCGGCGCCGAGCAGAACACGTTTTCGGCGGCGCAGCGGGTGCATGTGGCCGCGGGGAACGTCGACACGGTGGCGCACCTGACCAGTATGCCCGGGTACTCGCCCCTGCCGGTGACGGAGATTCCGCCGCGCAGCTGGCGTCCCCTGGGCGTGTCCTTCCTGTACGCCGGGATCGCGGGCGCCGGGACCCTGGCGCTCGAAAACAGCCAGCTCGGCTCGGCCAACCGGCGGGAGCTCTCGCTGGTGGTGACCGGCGTGCTCGTCACGGGCGTCGTGATGATGCTCAAGAAGCCCACTCCGGTGCCGGCCCAGGGGAACATCCTGTACAACCGCCTGCTCGACGAGCAGCTGGTCCGCCGCAACAGTGACATCGCCCAGCAGAACGTGGCCCTGCGCCGACAAGTCCGGCTCACCGTGACCCCACTTCCGGCGGCCAAATGAAGCGCGCCCTCCTCGTGCTCGCGCTCAGCGCCCTGGCGGCGCCGGCCTCGGCCCAGTTCGTGAACCTCGGCGTGCAGGGGGTGTTCGCGGATTACCGCGAGCTCGGTCCCGCCCTGTCGTACAACGGGGGCGGACTGGGTGGGATCGCCGAGCTGAACTGGCACAAGTTCTCGGGGGACTTCGAGGTCGCCAGCATCAAGTTCAATCCCTCGTCGGGGAGCTCCGCGACCGATAAGTTCACGAGCACCCAGTTCGACGCGCACCTCCGGTGGTTCCTGGCGAGCGGCATCAGCCTCGAGACCGGGTACACCAAGCGGTCGGTCAGCCCCGACTTCACGACCCAGAACTTCACCGCCATCCGCGCGGGCATGCGGGCGAATTACAGCCTGGGGCCGAGCGTCAATCTCCTCCTGCGGGGCAACTATCTCGCCGCCGCCAAGTTCTCGGGGGGCGGCACCGCGCCCTTCGCGCTCGAGCTGGGACTGGGATTGTCCATCGGCGCCGCAAATGGGCGGCTGCGGTTCACAGGAGACTACGAGTTCCAGCGGATCGACAGAAAAACCAGTGTGAAGGTCCCGATTCAGCAGGCGCTTGCGAGAGTGGGAGCAGCCATAGGCCTCGGTAGATAAGAAAACGGCAGATGGCAGACGGCAGTCCGTTCCGAGAGGGGCGGACTGCCGTCTGCTATCTGCGCCTATCTCTTCCTGAACAGCAGATCCTGATAGTCGAAACTGAAGTCCGCGAGCGGACTGACCGCCGCCATCCGGTACGAATCGACCGTTCCATCGGGATTCAACGTGAACGTGACGTAGGCATCCTCGACTCCCTTGGTCCGCCAGCGCGCGACGAAGGTGTCGTGCTGCCAGGGCCTCAAGTCTCCCGTAAACGCCACCGAATGCGAAAACCGCAGCACCAGCCCGCCATGCTCGTCGGTGATCTGCGCGTCTCCATACAGTGAGTCGTGGTAGGTGCCGGCGTAGCCTGCCGGGGGGAGGGACGGGCGGCTGGTCGTGTCCCGCGCGGCTTGCGCGGCTTTGACGATGGAGTCGCCCTGCGCGCGGGCCAGTGCCTCCCGGTCCGAGAAGATCTTCGGCCAATCGGTGTCGGGACCGCCCAGGAAGTGGTCGAGCAACCGCCAGGTGAGGGCGCCGAAGATCCCGCTCTCGCCGTTGGTGAGGATCACGATGCCCAGGCGCTCGTCGGGGACGAGCGTGGTTTGCGACGTCATTCCCGTGAGTCCGCCCGTGTGCGAGACGATCTTCCGGCCCCGATAGTCCCGCAGGAACCAGCCCAGCCCATAGGCCTGGAAGTTCGGGCGCAGGGCGGTGAAGGGCGCCGGAAAGGTCCCGATGGGCAGGATGGTCTGGGGGGACCACATCTCCCGGGTCTGCCGCGACGTCCAGAGTTTCCCTCCGGCGTACCGCCCCGAATCGAGCTGCGTCATCATCCACTTCGACAGGTCGGACACGTTGGCGATGATGCCGCCCGCGGGGAGTGTGTTGTTGATCGTGTCCTGCGGCGAGATGCCCACGGCTCCGTTCTGCCAGCCGTGCGGGGTCGCGGCGTCGGAGCCGGCGCGGGTGAAGATCCCGATGTCCGTCGTCGCCTCGTTCATCCCCAGCGGCGTGAAGATCCGCTCCTTCACCGCCTGGCTCCAGGACTTGCCGGTGACCGCCTCGATCACGAGCCCCGCCGCGATGTAGAGCACGTTGTCGTAGGCGTAGCCGGACCGGAAACTGGTCACGGGTTTGGCGGCGCGGAGATGCCGCACCACGTCTTCGGCCGAGTAGTCCGAGTGCCACCAGACCAGATCGCCGGCGCCGAGGCCCAGGCCGGAGCGGTGGGTGATGAGGTCGCGGATGGTGAATTCGCGGGTGACCCAGGCGTCCGACAGCTCGAACCAGGGCAGGTACTTCTGGACCGGGTCGTCCCACGAGAGGCGGCCCGAGTCCACGAGCTGGGCGAGCAGGCCGTCGGTGAAGGCCTTCGAGTTCGACGCGATCTGAAAGAGCGTATGCGTGTCGACCCTGGTGGAGTCCCCCATCCGGCGGACGCCGTACCCCGAGGCGTAGATGACCTTCCCGTCCTTGACCACGGCGAGCGCCAGCCCGGGAACGTGGAACTCCTCCATCGCATGGCTGACGTACGCGTCCCACCCCTTCGGCATGGCGGGCGGCGCGGGGGGCGGCACCCGCTGAGCCGCGAGCGGGGCGGCGAGGAGACACCAGAGGGCCAGCCGTCGAATCACGTCCCGACTCCTGATTGAGAGATGTGGCGAAGATATGGTACTTTGGAACTATGAGCGATTCGCGGAGCGCGGTGGTGCTGGGGGGAACCGGGGCGGTCGGGTCGTCGGTGGTGCGAGCCCTGCTGGCCGGAGAGGCATGGCGCCGGGTGACGGTGCTGGTGCGGCGGCCCGACGCGCTGGCGGAGCTGAAGGATCCACGGCTGGAGCGGCGGGTGGTGGACGTGCTCGATGCCGGGCAGTACGAGCGGTTTCTCCCCGGGCACGGTGCGGCGTTCTGTACCCTGGGCATCGGCGAGCCGTCCAAGGTGTCGAAAGAAGAATTCCGCCGCGTGGACCTGGACGGCACGGCGTCGTTCGCGGCGGCCTGCAAGCGTCAGGGCGTGACGCACTTCTCCCTGCTCACCGCGGTGGGGGCGAATCCCGAGTCGCGGATTTACTACACGTGGCTGAAAGGCCAGGTGGAGGAGCGGGTGAGAGCGGAGGGGTTCCCGCGCGCGAGCTTTTTTCGTCCTTCGATGCTGGTGACGCCCTCCAACCGGTACGGGTTCACGCAGGCCGTGATGCTGACGGTGTTCCCACTCATCGATCCGCTGCTGTTGGGGCCGCTCTCACGGTTCCGGAGCATCAAGGTGTCGGACCTGGGCAAGGCCATGGTGCGGCACGCCGAGCGGCCGGGGGCGGGCGTTGAGGTACTCGAGTGGAAGGAATTTCAGGCCGTGCTCAAGGGGACGGGGGCGTGACGATCCGCGCGATGCACGGGATCGGACTTATGCGTTGGGCTGCGATTCTCACCCTCGGGGCGCTCCTCGGGTGCAACGTCCCGTTCATGGGCGACTGCACGACGTTATTCGCGATCGTGCCCCTGACCGTGGTCGACACCAGCGGCGCCCCGGTGTCGACGCTGAGCATCGTCGACACGGTCTCCCGCACTCACCAGGGTTTCACCAACATGCAGTCCCCCAATCCAGCGGGCTGGTATGACGTCTTTGACGACGGCGACAGGGGTTTCATCCGGCCGACGGGAGAGACGATCAAGGTCTATGGATCGCAAGGAGTGACGCCCAAGTTCAGCGCCACGTTCGTCGTCGCGGCCGGGGACTGTCACGTGACCAAAGTGTCGGGGCCCGACACGGTGGTCGTTCATTAGGAGTTCCCGCATGAGCAAGCTCCGCGTCCTCTCCTTCGGAATGTCCATCGACGGCTTCAGCGCCGGGCCCGATCAGAGCCTGGAGCACCCCCTCGGCGTCAACGGACTCGAACTGATGGAATGGTTTTTCCAGACCCGCGTGTGGCGCCTGGAGCATGGCCAGGAGGGGGGCGAGACCGGCGTCGACAACGAGATGGCCGCGAAGTCGTTTCAGGGAATCGGCGCCTGGATCCTGGGCCGCAACATGTTCGGCCCCATCCGCGGACCGTGGCCCGATGAGAAATGGCGCGGCTGGTGGGGTGAAGAGCCGCCCTATCACACGCCCGTCTTCGTGCTCACCCATCAAGCGCGGGCGCCGCTCGCGATGGCGGGAGGCACCGAGTTCCGGTTCGTCACCGACGGGATTCGCTCGGCGCTCGACCAGGCCCGCAAGGCCGCGGGGGGCCGCGACGTCCGGCTCGGTGGCGGCGTAGCCACCGTCCGTCAGTATCTGAGCGCGGGATTGATCGACGACCTGCACCTCGCGGTGCGTCCCGTGCTGCTGGGCCGGGGCGAGGCGCTGTTGGCCGGCCTGGACGTGCGGCAGCTTGGGTACGAATGCTCGGGATTGGTCGCGGGTGAACGGGCAGTCCACGTCACGATTCGGAAGCGGGAGCCATAGTAAGGAAGAGCGGGGTTAGCGGCTGCGCAGAACGGGCGGTAGGTTGGTGCCGGTTGGGATCCTCAACGGTAAGATCGCGATGGGGGGAGCCTGAGATGCCGCTGCTCGTTCTGTCCCCCGATCGGGTGCGCCGGGAGCTGACGCGGTCGCGCGAGGCGGAAGCGGCGATGCGGCACTATCAGGCGCGTTTTACCCACCTGCTTCGGATTTGCCTTTGGGAGTGGATTGCCGGCTACGCCGTCGGGATGCTTGCCTTCCATGTGGGCAGCGTGCAGACCGGCCAGGCGCTTCTCCTCCTCGCCCTCGTCATCATCCTCGTGGCGCCCATGTGGACGCTCATCATCTGGCACTGGCTGGGAGGCCAGGAGTGAGCATGGGCGGCGACGAGTAGTCCGTGGCATCTCCGTGGGCGCACGCCCTCGCGGGCGCCGCAGTCGGCGCGTTCTATCAGGACCCGCGCCATCGGCCTCGCGTCATGGCACTCGCCGCGGTGTGCGCCGTCGCACCTGACCTGGACCTTATCGGCTGGCCGCTGGGCATCTCGCCGCTCACGCTCCTGGGGCACCGCGGGCTGAGTCACTCTCTCGTCTTCGCCGTGGTGCTCGGGGGCATCGCCGCTCTGGCCCTGCGGCCCCCGGTCACGACGCGGGAGCGGGTCGTCGCGGCCGTCATCCTCATGCTGGCAACGGCAACCCACAGCCTCATCGACGCCTTGACGACCTATGCGCCGACCGGCCCGGCCTTCTGGGCTCCTTTTTCCAACCAGCGCTACCGATTCCCCTGGACGCCGCTTACCGGAGCGGGGGGCTTGCACACGGACTTCGGCCGGGAGGCGCTCTATGTGTGTCTGCCGGCCCTCGTGGTGATAGCGGCCATCGAGTGGTGGCGTCGTCGCACCGGGGGGGCGATCGCGGCATGAAGACCCCATCAGCGTTGGCGCTCTGGCCCGGGACGGCCCAGCAACGTGTCGCCACCAACTCTGACGGCAGACACACCGCCGGCCTTCTTGCTCCAGGCCGAGACGGACAGCGTCGACAACGTCAATCAGGCGCTCGTTTACTATATCGCGCTGAAGGATGCCGGCGTTCCCGTGGAGATGCATCTTTATGCCGATGGCGGGCACGCGTTCGGGCTGCGCCGGACCAAGGACCCCATCACCGAGTGGCCCCAGCTGGTGGAGAAGTGGCTGGCGACGATCGGGATGATGGGAGAACACTAGAAACACCAACCGGAGAGATACGAGACCATGGCTGAACCTCAGTTGGTCGGGCAGTCGCTGCAGGCATCACTCACCGTGAAGGATCTCGACACGAGCGTCCGCTGGTACACGGAGGCGTTCGGCTTCACGGTGTCACGCCGGGTGGAGCGGGACGGCAAACTCCGGGCCGTGGCGGTGGAGGCCGGGGACGTGCGCCTGTTGCTGAACCAGGATGACGGTGCCAAGGGCTGGGAGCGCGTGAAGGGGCAGGGCCTGTCGCTGCAGATCAGCACCAGTCAGGACGTAGATCCCGTTGCGGCGCGGATCAAAGCCCACGGAGGCAAGCTCGAGACGGAGCCCAAGGACATGCCCTGGGGCGCGCGGGCCTTTCGCGTTCGGGACCCGGACGGCTTTTTGTGGGTGCTGTCGAAACCGACTGCTGCCTGACGAACGAGACATGAAGAACGTCGCGAACGCGCGCTTCACCATCACGGCCTGGGACGAGAAACCCTACTGCGAAGGCCCGGACCTGCCCGAGGGCTCGGCCGTCGGGCACGGCATGGAGCATCTGCTCACGCTGAACTATCAACTGGACTAGTCTGAGGCCCAGGTCTCTCCCCGAGCGGGGAGCGAGTGCGGTACCCACATCACGAGGAGGTTCACATGGCAGAGAGCGTCTACAAAGTGATCGAGTTGATCGGGACCAGCACCGAGTCCTGGGAGAAAGCGGCGGCGGCGGCGGTCAAGCGTGCGGCGAAAACGCTGCGCGACCTGCGCATTGCGGAGATCTCGCAGCTCGACATGCAGCTGAAGGACGGCAAGGTCGAGAGCTATCGGGCGAAGGTGAAAGTCTCGTTCAAGTACGAAGGCGATTAGCAGCATGGAGCGGCGACGAATCGGGTCCCTCGAGATCTCGTCGGTCGCTCTGGGATGCAACAACTTCGGCCGGAGACTCGATTACCTCCGCACCGCATCGGTCGTGGATGCGGCCCTGGACAGCGGCATTCTCCTTTTCGATACGGCCGACGTCTACGGAGGGACGCAGAGCGAAGAGTTTCTGGGCCGCGCGCTGGGGGCCCGGCGGGCGCGTGTCGTCGTCGCGACGAAGTTCGGCATCCCGTTGAACAATTCCGGGCGGGCGATCGGTAAGGACGACGTGCGGCGTGCGCTCGAGGACAGCCTGCGCCGTCTCCGCACCGACTACATCGACCTGTATCAGTTGCACCGTCCTCTTCGCCACCAGCCCGTCGTCGAGACCCTCGGCGTGCTCGACGAGCTGGTGCGGGCCGGGAAGGTGCGCGAGATCGGCTGCTCATTCTTCTCCGCAGCCGAGCTGCGCGAAGCGGGGCGAATGGCCGCCGCTGGAGCCCGGTTCGTCAGCGTGCAGAACGAATACAGCCTGCTGCATCGGGAGCCGGAGGAGGACGTCCTGCCCGAATGCGGTCACGCCGGCCTGGCGTTTCTCGCCTTCTCCCCGCTGGCCGGAGGGTTGCTCACGGGAAAGTACCGGAGCGGCAGTGCGGCCCCCGCGGGGAGCCGGCTCGCGGGAGACGCCGACGGCCGATTCTTCAACGCCCGCAATCTGGCACTGCTCGAGCCCTTGAGCGCCTTCGCCTCCGCCCGCGGCCGGACCCTCCTGGAGCTGGCGGTCTCCTGGCTCGCGGGGCGGGAGCACGTCGCCTCCGTCATCGTGGGGGCGATGTCGGCCGAGCAGGTCCGCGCCAACGTGGCGGCCGCCGGGTGGCGGCTCGATCCCGGGGACCGCGAAGGGATCGACCACGTCGTGCCACGGCGCAAACTACTTTTCCTGCGCCGTGCGGTCCGGAGGGCGCAGGCGATTTTGAAACGATGGTCCACCTCATGACCCGGAGCACACCATGAAAGTCAAGAGCCTCGGCTCACTGCTGCTCGGCGCCTGGCTGGTCCTCAACGGCCTGACGTCGCTGATTCACCTGAGTTTCTCCGGACTGTCGCTCATTTCCGCCATCCTGGCCCTCGCGGCCGGAGTCTGCGTCATCATCGGGAAGTGAGCCGCGGGGCCGCCCGTTCCGCCGCATATTGTCTGCATGGCCCTGGAGATGCGGACGACGTGCGAGCGGTGCGGGGCGGCCCTGGCCGCCGACGGCGCCGCGTTCATCTGCTCGTACGAGTGCACGTTCTGTCCGTCCTGTTCGGCCGGGATGGGCCGCGTGTGCCCCAATTGCGGCGGCGAGCTCGTGCCCCGGCCCCGGCGGATCGGCAAGTGAAACGTGGGAACGGCTGGATCCGCGCCGCGGGGGAGGGTCCGGAGCGGTGAAGCTCCGGACGAAGCGAGTCTACGACCCGCCCAAGGCGGGGGACGGCCGACGGATCCTGGTCGATCGTCTCTGGGCGCGGGGGCTTTCCAAGGCGTCCGCTCGGATCGATTTCTGGGCCAAGGCCATCGCTCCGTCGACCCGGCTGCGCCAATGGTACGGACATGATCCAGACAAGTGGAATGAGTTCCGTCGTCGATATTTCGCGGAGCTCGACGCGAATGCCGACGGCGTCGCCGAGCTGCGCGCGCATCTGGGGAAGGGGACGGTGACGCTGCTGTTCAGCTCCAAGGAGGCGCGTCTCAACAACGCCTCCGCCTTGCGGGAATATCTCGAAGCGAAGTGACCCTCATCAGAGGAGCGTGATCGACCATGCAATCCCCGAATCTCGTGCCTGTCCTGGTCGCCACCGTCGCGATTTTCATCGCCGGCTGGCTGTGGTACAGCCCTCTGTTGTTCTACAAGCCCTGGATGCGACTCCGCGGGCTGGATCCGGCCGCCGCGATGCCGGGCAAGATGCCCGTGGGCAAGATGGTGGCTGAGCTGGTGCGGTGTTTCGCGATCAGCTACCTGGTCGCGCATCTGATCGTCAACATGGATATCCATCACCTCACGACCGCGCTGCACGCCGGTCTCTTCTACTGGGTGACGTTCCCCGTGATGTTCCTGGGGGCACCGGTGATCTGGGAGGGCTTGAACTGGAGGATCGCGGCAATCCACGCCGGCGATTGGCTCGTCAAGCTGCTCCTGATTCCTGCCATCATCGTACTGATGCCATAGGAACCCGTGATCTCAGCACGTCGGGCCGTAACATCTGGCTTTCTGCTTGCCGCCGCCCGGGCCGGGTACGCTCAGACTCCCCCGGTCCGGGACCCGGTCCCCGTCCACGACACCTTCTCGATCGTCTCCCGGGTCCTGGCCGAGCGGCGACTGATCAACGTGCATGTGCCCGCCGGCTACGCGGCCGGGACGACCCTCCGGTTTCCGGTGCTCTACATGCCCGATGGGGGCGTCGACGAGGACTTCCCTCACGTGGTGAATACGGTCGATTCCCTGATCGCCCGTCACGCCATCAGGTCCGTGATCGTGGTCGGCATTCCCAACACCGAGCGGCGTCGCGACCTCACCGGTCCCACCCGGCTCCACTCCGACAGCGCCATCGCCCCGCACGTGGGGGGCTCGGCCAACTTCCGGGCGTTTATTCGTGGCGAGCTGATGCCGGCCATCGCGGCGCGCTACCGCGTCACCGGCGAGCGCGCCATCGTCGGGGAGTCCCTGGCCGGCCTCTTCGTGCTGGAGACGTTCCTCAAGGAGCCGGCGCTCTTCGATCACTATGTGGCGCTCGACCCGAGCGTGTGGTGGAATGGCGGCGCCCTCGTGGACTCGGCGCCGACCCTTCTCGCGGGGAGGGACTCGACCCGGCGAACCCTTTTTCTGGCCAGCTCGAGCCAGCCGGAAATCGCGGCCGGGACGCAGCATCTCGCCACCCTGCTGGCCGCCATTCCTCCGGATGAGCTGACGTGGGTCTGCACTCCCCGGCCCGACCTCACGCACGCGACCATCTATCGGGCGGCGGGGCCCGGGGCGCTGGCGTTCGCCTTGAAGTAGTGACGATGCCGGCGACGTTCGACCTGCAACCCACCCTCACCGGACGCCTCCTCGAAATGCGCCCCCTTCGCGCCGACGACTGGGACGCCCTCTACGCACTCGCCAGCGATCCCCTGATCTGGGAACAGCACCCGGACCGGGAGCGGTGGCGCGAGGAGCGGTTCCGCGTGGTGTTCCGGGAGGGGATGGAGTCGGGTGGGGCCCTGCTGGCCGTGGATCGTCAGACCGGGCGCGCCATCGGCTTCACCCGCTACCATGACTATCATCCGGAGCTCTCGGAAATCGAGATCGGATGGACCTTTCTGGCTCGCTCCCACTGGGGCGGTCGGTACAACTCGGAGATGAAGGACCTGATGGTCCGGCATGCGTTCAAGTTCGTGGACACCGTGGTGTTCTCGGCCGGAGTGGACAACCTGCGATCTCGACGGGCCATCGAGAAGCTGGGAGCCGTGCCGGCGGGGACCAAAACGAACCAGAGTGGCAGCGACAGTGTGGTCTATCACCTCACCGCGGCGTCTTACCGGGGGTCTGGGAATTGACTGCCAGAAGCGGGTTCACTAGCCCCGGGCGTCAGCCCGGGGTCGCGACAATGGGAGCCCGGCTCGCCCTCCCCGAGGCTCCCCTCCTCCTCGCCACCATCCTGCTCGTGCACCTCGCCAGCCTCCACGGCGCGCTGGTCTCCTTCGGACGTTTCTATCCCATCGCCGCGTTCGCCGCCGGCCTCTTCCTGGCGCTCCGATATCAGCGCGGCCGGCTCTTGTTTTCTCTTCTGGTGCTCGCGCTCGCCGCCTGGGGGCCGCTCTCGGCCAAGGGTCCGGCCCGGCAGCTGGCGTTCGACGCCGCGACGCTGCTGGTGCCCCTCAATCTGCTCGTGCTCTCGCTGCTCCCCGATCGCGGCGCGTTCACCCCCTCCGGCTGGCGCCGGTGGGGTGTGATCCTCGGCCAGGCCGTCGCGCTGGCCATCATCGCAAAGACGGGTCCGCTCAGCGGAGAGGCGTTCTTCCGCGCGAGCCTCCTCGCACCCGGCCTCGTGCAGTGGGTAGGGCTTCCCGCGCCCGCGATGCTGGCCTTCGTCCTGGCCTTCGCCCTCCTGTCGGTGCTGACCATCCGCGAACCCGACGGCCCCGGCCGGGGCGCGCTCTGGGCCCTGGTCGCCTGCGGGATCGCGCTGACCATGGAGAAACCGGGGGTGGGCGCCACCGTCGCGTTCTCGACCGCCGCGGTGGTCCTGTCGGTAGCGATCATCGAGACCTCGTACCACCAGGTCTATCACGACGCCCTCACGGGCCTTCCGGGGCGCCGCGCGCTCGACGAGGAGCTGCTCCGGTTAGGCGAGCAGTATGTGGTGGCGATGGTGGACGTCGATCACTTCAAGAAATTCAACGATACGTTCGGCCACGACGTCGGAGACGAAGTGCTGCGGATGGTCGGGACCAAGCTCGCGGCCGTAGAGCGCGGAGGGCGGGCGTATCGGTACGGAGGCGAGGAGTTCTCGATCCTGTTCCCCGGGATGACCGCGGCGGAGGCGGTGCCGGCGCTCGAGGCGGTGCGCGAGGCCGTGGCCGATACGCACTTCACCGTCCGGAAACGCCTCCGGCCCCGGAAAAAGCCCACCCCGGTGCCGGCGCGAGCCGGCTCACGCCAGTCGCTGATCACCGTGAGCATCGGCGTGGCGGAGCCGAATGGGCGGCTCAAGACTGCGGATCAGGTCCTGCTGGCCGCGGACCGCGCGCTCTACCAGGCCAAGGAGCAGGGAAGAAACCGCGTCGTCGGACCTTAGTTGCGCCCCGGCGCCGGGAACGCCACCACGCTCTCCTGCCCGGTCTTCGAGACCGACGCCACCCCGAAATACGAATTGTCGATCGTCATCTTCGAGAAAACGGTTTCGGTGCTGTCGCCCACCCAACGCGAGTCAGTCCAGGTCGGCGCCGTGGTGGCGCGCCAGTACACGCGGTACCCCACCGCGCCCGGCACCCGGGCCCAGTGTACCCGGGTCGATACTCCTTCGTTGCGCGCGACGGTGGCCGAGTCGGGCGGCGCCGGAGCCCAGGCGAGCGAGGCGAGCGCAGCGGCGTTCAGAGACGCGACGTGGGCCGCGAAGGCGAAATCCACCGAGTCCGCCACGTCTCCGTAGAACACACCGTTTTCAACCCGCGGCGTCTGGTGCTGGCGGTTGTAGTTCTCG
>DATMOQ010000172.1:0-4840 GCA_035568195.1 Gemmatimonadales bacterium | reverse complement strand
CCTGCAGCTCCACCAGCTCGCGGCGGGCGCGGGCCAGCGCTGAATCCTCGGTGACGTAGGCCGCGCTGGCGACCTCCGGGAACGCATCGATGTCCTTCAGGGCATGGGTAATGGTTTCCACGGGCGTTCCCGGCAGCACGTACGCCACCACCTCGGCCCGCTCGGCCACGAAGGCCAGAGCCCGCTGGACGTTCACGGCCACCAGCCCGAACAGGCCGACCACGAACAACGAGAACGCGATGGTCGTCACCGACAGGGCCGAGAGCAGGGGCGCCCGGCGGAACGCGGCCATCGCTTCGCGCAGCACGAAGTTCATGGAGCCGCCTGCTCCCCGCGGGGCTCGTCCACGGCCGAGTCGTACACGAGGGCGCCGTCCTGCAGCTCGATCACCCGGTACGGGGCCTGGCGCACCAGGTCGAGATCGTGCGTCGCCATCACCACCGCGGTGCCGGACGCGTTGATGTCCCGCAGCAGCTGGAAGACGCCCCGCGTGGCCCGCTCGTCGAGGTTGCCGGTCGGCTCATCCGCCAGCAGCACGGTGGGTTCGTTCACCAGCGCGCGCGCGATGGCCACCCGCTGCTGTTCCCCTCCCGACAGCTCGCGCGGGTACGCGGTGGCCTTGGCCGCCAGCCCCACCTGAGTGAGGACCCGCATCACCCGGACCTCGATGCCGGTGCGCCGGGCGCCGGTGACCTGCAACGCGAAGCCGACGTTCTCCTCCGCCGTACGATCCTCCAGGAGCCGGAAGTCCTGGAACACGATGCCCAGTCGCCGCCGGAGGTAGGGGACCTGCCGCAGGGGCATCTCGGCGAGGTTGAACCCGGAGACCCGGACCTCGCCCTCCGTGGCGCGCTCTTCCGCGTAGATGAGCTTGAGGATGGTGGACTTCCCGGCGCCCGAGTGGCCGGTGAGGAAGGCGAACTCGCCCTTGGCGACGTGGAAGGTCGCGTCTTTGAGCGCGAGACCGCCTTTGGGGTAGGCCTTGAAGACGTTGGTGAACTTGATCACTACAGCTGCGCCAGCGACTGTGCGAAGTCGCCGATCAGGTCGTCGGCGTCCTCGAGCCCGAGCGAGAAGCGCAGGAAGCCGTCGGGGATGCCGGCTTTGGCGCGCTCGTCGGCGGTGAGCGACGCGTGCGAGGTCAGGCGGGGTTCGGAGACCAGCGTCTCGCATCCGCCCAGCGAGGGCGCGTGGGCGGCGATGGTCAACCCGCGGAGGAACCGCTCGGCGGCGCGGACCCCGCCCTTGAGCTCGATCCCCAGCATGCCGCCGAACCCCTGCATCGTGGCCTTGGCCGACTGGTGGTCGGGGTGCGACGGCAGGCCCGGATAGTGGACCGCCGCGATCGCCTTGTGCTTCGCGCACCACTCGGCCACCTGCTGGCCGTTCCGGTTGTGGCGCTCCATCCGGACCGAGAGCGTCTTCATCCCCCGCTCGATGAGCCAGGCCGCCATGGGGTCGAGCGCCTGTCCGTAGACCCACATGAGACGGCGCACTTCTTCCACCACCGCCTCCGTGCCCGCGATGGCGCCGGCGATGACGTCGGTGTGCCCGTTGAGGTACTTGGTGGCGCTGTGGATCACCACGTCGGCGCCGTGCTCCAGGGGCCGGAAGTTGATCGGCGACGCGAAGGTCGAATCGACCAGGAGCGCCAGTCCTTCGGCCTTGCAGAGCGTGCCGATGGAATCGATGTCCAGCACCCGCATCACCGGGTTGGTCGGCGTCTCGACGAAGACCGCCCGGGTGTTCTTCTTGAGCGCCCGCTTCCAGGAGCGGGACTCCAGCGGATTGACGAAGGACACCTCGATCCCCAGCCGCCCGAACTCCTGGGAAAAGAGCCGGTACACGCCGCCGTAGATCCACTCGGACGACAGGAGATGATCACCGGGGCGGAGGATGGCGAGGTGAGCCAGGGCCGCCGCGCCCATCCCCGAGCCGACGAAGATCGCCGCCTCGGCGCCCTCGAGCAGGGCCAGCCGCTTGGCGATGGCGATCTGGTTCGGGTTGTTCCCGTACCGGGTGTAGAGGACTTCCTGGGTGGAGCCGATCGGGTTGGTGAAGGTGCTGCTTTGAAAGATCGGGGTGGCGACCGGAGTCCAGTCGGGGCGCGGCTCGGGCGAGCCGTGGATCGCGTGGGTCGAGAGACCCAGCCGGCGGCGGGTCACGCGGCCGTCAGCGCGAGGGTGCCTCCGGCGGTGCGCTCCGCCAGCCGCCGCGCCAGCAGCTCTTCCCGGACCACTGCCGCGGCTTCCGGGGGGCCGAGCAGCTCGAGTCCCGCGCTGGTGACGATGACCACCGCCAGTCCGTGCCCCTGCAGCACGGGCTCGATGGCCATCCGATGGGCGTCGGTCACGCCCCGCAGCAGGAGGATCACCACGGTGCGGAGCAGCTTGGCGACGATCTCGTCGGCGCAGGAGTAGTCGATGCAGCGGACGCCGGTGAAGTCCATCCAGGCAACGGGGGCGTCGGCGATGGCGCGCTCGATCCGTTCGCGGACGGCGCGCCCGGTGGGGCGGGTCACCAGGTCGGCGTAAGGGCCGGGCACGGATTGCTGCAACACGGCGTGCACGTCGATCGGTGGAATCACGATGCTCCGGTCCCCTGCTCAGGAATGATCAACAGCACTTGCGAACCCGGAAACGCACTCAAACCTTCGGTCAGCGGAGCGTCGTCGTCCCACGACGGGGCGATGGCGATGCGGGCAGTGCCGCTCCGGATGGCGATCTTGCCGTCCCAGCGGCTCAGGTAGCTCCTGATGCCCTTGAGCCCCTGGCCCCGGCCGGGGTCGCGGAACCGGCTCGTCCCCTGAATCAGGGCGGCTTCGAGCGCCGAACCGTCGCCCCAGCGGTCCCCGAAGCGCTTGGCCTGCGTGGGCTCGAGCGTGTGCCGGAACCCCACGCCCGCGTCCCCGACCGCGATCACCACCACCCGCTTCGCCAGCCGGCGCTTCCACTCGTAATGCTGCACCGCCACCCACCCGCTGGTGCCGGCGTGTTCTACAATATTCTGGCACGCCTCGGAAAGCGCCATAGCGAACCCCATGGTCGCTTTGGGATCGATGCCCAGCTGCGAGGTGAGAATGGCGGTGGCGCGCCGCTGAATGTTGCTCACCACCTGGTGCACGTCTTCGGCCGCGCGGACCGCGGTCACCGGCAGCAGCACGTCGCTCTCTTCGGCCGGCTTCACCTTCGGCACCTTGCCGTGGATCTCGAAGAGCAGGGCCGCCTGCTGGAAGAACCCGGCGCGGGCCCAGTAGCTGAGCACGCGCGGGTTGGCGGGCACGGTGAGCAGCGGGCGCTCGCGCCCGCCGGCCTGCGCCGCCTGCCCGGCCACCAGCAGCCCGACCAGTCCGTAGGGAGACGCCCACTCGGTGGCGTGCGCGTCGAACAGCAGACGCTCGCCGCCCGCGGCGCCCTGGGCGAACGAGGCCGCGAACTGCTCGAACGAGCGGTCGTCGAACTGCTGCGGGACGTCCACCAGTCGGGTCATACGCCGGCCAGCTTGCCCAGGAGATGGTCCCGGAGGCCGCTCGCGCCGCGGAAGGCGACGTTGCGGGCCGCCCGGCGCGCCGCCAGGCGCAGCGCGTCTTCCACCGGCGCGCCCTGTACCAGGGCGGCGGCGGCGGTGGCCCCGAAGACGTCGCCGCAGCCGGTGGGATCACCCGCGTCGAAGGAGGCGGCGCCCGTCTCCTCGCTGGACACCCGCGCGGTTCGCACCGGCGATCCGGTGAAGTACGCCGCGCCCCGCCGGCCCAGGGTCACGCACAGAGTCTTCGTGCCCGCGGCCAGGGCGCCGGCGGCCACCGCGAGCGGGTCGGGGCCGAGCTGCCCCATCTCTTCTTCGTTGAGCTGGACGGCGTCGAAGCATCCGAACCACCCGGGACCGTCGGGCAGGGGCTGCAGCGTGCGCAGGCCGTCGGCGCGCTTGGCGAGGAAGAGGCTGTGCAGGTCGGCGTAGATGAACTTCGTGAAACCCCGGCGGAGCATCCGGGCGGTGTCGAGCGTCATTTCGAAGCCGGAGATGAAGTTGACGTAGAGCGCATCGAGGTCGAGGGTATTGGGCCCCAGCTCCTCCCACGCCCAGGCCGGCACGCCGCCCGACATCAGCTCGCACCGGCGCTCCTTGGTCTCGTACCGCAGGGTGACGCGGTTATTGGCCTCGGGCACCAGGACGAACCGGGCTCCGGCCGCGACGTGACGCAGGGAGCGGAGGAACCGCTCGGCCGGGGCCGCCATGTCGTGTCCGACCTTGATGAGCGGCACGATCTCCCACCCGTCGTCCAGCGCGGCGTCCAGGGCCGCCAGCGCGTACGCGATGCCGCCCCATTCCTCCACCGCGGGCTGAGCGGGGTCACGTCCATAGATCGTGTCCCACACCATGGCGCCCACGACCCCGATGCGCTTCACGCGCTGCCGCTCCGGTGCTTGTGGATGAACGCGGCCGCCGCGCCGAACACACCGGCGGTGCCCGGCAGCTCGCCCGGGACGATCCGGCAGGCCTTCACCGCGTCCTTGAACGCCCGGCGGTGCACTTCGCGGCGCAGCGGCTCGAAGAGCAGGTCGCCGGCGAGCGTGACGCCGCCGCAAATCACCACGACGTCGGGATTGAAGATGTTGATGATGTTGGCGACCCCGGCGCCCAGGAGCTTGGCGGTGTCGTTCACCACCTCGCGCGCGTACTGATCGCCGTCGTGCGCCGCCTGGTAGACCACCTGGGCCGTGAGCTTGCTCAGGTCGCCGCCCACGTACTTGGCGAGCGACGTCTCCATGCCGGACTCGATCCCCTCCGCGGCCCGCGCGGCGATGGCGGGGCCCGAGGCATAGGCTTCGAGACATCCGTA
>DATMOQ010000171.1:0-8946 GCA_035568195.1 Gemmatimonadales bacterium | reverse complement strand
CTCTTTGGGGCGGCTGGTTACGGTCGGCACGAGTGGTGTGGCCGTCGCTGCCATCCTCGCGGCGTCCCTCCTTGCCTTGGGCCACCGCTGGCAGACCTCTCCGCAGTGAAATCGGGCTGACCCGGATCATGAGACTGGTGTTCGACGGCCGCATCGTCCTTCCGCGGATGACGGGGGCGGGGCGATATGTCGTCGAAGTCGCTCGGCGGCTTCCGGCCTTGGATGGTGGCCTGGACCTGGTCGTGCTCCTCCATCCGTCGGTGCGGGGCACGGACGTGCCGACGATGCTTTCGCAAGCCGGTGCCAAGGTGGAGTACGTCGACCTTCGCGTCGCCTCACTGCGGCACTGGGCCTTCATTCCGCGGGTCCTCGCTCGGCTGAAGCCGTCGCTCTATCACTATCCGTTCCTCGACATGCCATTCACCCGGTTCCCGTCAGTTTCGACGGTGTACGACCTGAATCCGATTCTGGATCGGGCGTATTTCGCCGGTCCGGCGGCGGTCGCGAAGCGGGCCATGGCGCGGTGGATCATCGGAAGCACTCTGCGACGGAGCCGCGCCGTCTTCGCCATTTCCGACGCGACCCGCCACCTCATCGAACAGCACTATCCCCGCTCGGCGGGCAAAGTCTTAACGACTCTACTCGGGGTCGATTCGCGCGCCTGGTCTGGGTTGGCGGTGCCCGGACCGGCTCCCACCGATCCCGGTGAGTGGGCCGGGCGCGCCTATTACCTCTACGTGGGGGTCGACCGTCCTCACAAGAACCTGGTTCGACTGGTAGGAGCATTCGCGCGATTCCGCGCCGCGCACCGCTGGGCGCCCGGCTCGGGACCGTACCTGTGGTTGGCGGGAGTGGGCCAGGGAACGCGAGAGCTTGAAGCCCAAGTGTCGGCGTGCCACCTCGCAACGGACGTTCGTCGCTCCGGGGTACTCGCCGAAGGTCTTCTGAGCGGAGTGTACCGCGGGGCCGTCGCCTTCACCTACGTCTCCACCTCGGAGGGATTCGGCCTGCCCATCCTGGAAGCGTTCGCCGCAGAGGTGCCGGTGATCGCTGCCGCGGCATCGTCGCTGCCGGAGGTGGGGGGGGACGCCGCGATCTATGCCGATCCCTGGAGCGAAGTGGATATCGCGGAGACCCTCGGCCGAGTATGGGGCGACGAACAGTTGCGCCGAGGGCTGATCGAGCGCGGCGGACACAGGGTGCGTACTCTGTCCTGGGACGACACGGCGAAGGCTACCCTGAAGGCCTACTACGATGTGTTGGGCAACCCGGGCCCGACCTTACCCGGGTGAACACTCACCGGCCGACGGGGTTCGCGTACTCTGGCTGGTCGGGGTAGGTCAGAAACGCGTTCTGACCTACGGACTCGGGACCGGCTGTCCCGGCGAGGCGGACCGGGTGGTTCCCAGGGGCGAACTCAAAGCAATTCCCGAACACCGCCGCGCCATCACATGCCGCTAGATCGACCCCGATGGTGCCGGTCTTCGCCGTTTGCAGCACCATGTTGCCGAAGATCGCCGCTCCGTGGCACATCTTGGTCTGATTCCCGTCGTGGTCGACGTTCCCTAGGTAGATGCAGGTCCGAGACGGCAATCCGGATTCAAACCAGTTTCCTGAGATGGTGACACCCTTCCGGTTCGCGATGCGAATATAGAACCGCTTGGCTGTTACCGGTGTGGCCCACGCCTCGAAGAGCGAGCAGTCCCGGATGATGATTCCCCCGAGTGATTTCGAGCTGCCCATGTCGTTGATGTCCAGCTCGTTCTGTGCGAAACCGCACCCGTCGACGACGACGGTGTCCATGAAGGGGTCGTTGGGGAGGCCGGGGCGCAGGCCGCCGGGGGCGCCGCTGCCGCCAACGTTCAGCCCCCGCTTGAGGTGGACGAAGCTGCAGGCGTAGAGATTGAGCCCAATGCCCCAGTTCGAAACGACTCCCATGTTGAAGTGATTGATGCTGACATGGCGCACGTAGAGTCCGTTGAAGTTCCGAACATGAATAGCGGTCCCGCTGCCGCTGGCGCCTGACTCCAGCGTCAGATTCAGAATCGACGCATGCAGGTGAGACGCCTCGGCGTTGCCCACCCACGTGAACATGACGGGGACGCCGCTGGCGAGCCGGAGAGTCGGGCTCTGCCCGCCGCCACCCTGGATGCTGACATTTGGTGCCAGAGTCAGGGGCGAACCGATGATGTAGTTGGCGGGGCTGAACGGCACGACCACCAGTCCGCCGACCTTCGCGGCGGTGTCGATGGCAGTCTGAAAGGCCCCCGCATCGTCCGTCGCACCATCTCCCTTCGCTCCGAAGTCCTTGACGCTGAAGACTCCATCGGGCGATTGCCTCTGAGCGCCCTCTTCTCGAAAGGGCGCCGGGATTCTTGCCAGCCCCAGCGATGCTCCGAGGGACGCGCCCAGCAGGGAACGGCGGCTGACGTTCGGATCCATGGCTCACTCCGTTTGATGGTCTTTCCACAGGTTCTGGTAGAGTTCGTCAATTGCCCGGACCATGCCCCGCACGTCGAAGCGCGCCGTCGCCCAGGCCCGACCCTCTGCGGTGAGCCGGGCACAGAACGCGGGGTCTTCGATCAGGCGTACGGCAGCGTCAGCGAGAGCGGCTGGGTCCCGGGGGGGTGCCAGCAACCCACCCCGTTGACCGGTCACGATGGCTTCCTTGACGCCGTCGACGGCTGTTGCGACAAGCGGCACGCCTGCAACCATGGATTCGGTGATGCTTCGACCCATACCCTCATAGAGGGAGGTGTGCATGACGAGATCGGCGGCCGCCAGGAAACGGTGAACGTCAGGGCGGTACCCCAGCAACTGGACCGCCGATTCGAGCCCAAGGTCACGCCGGATCTGGCGCACGTGGGGCTCCAGGGTCACCCCCAACGAGTCCTCTCCGATCATGACGAACCGGGCTTGGGGCACGCGACCAACGACTTCCTTGGCCGCCCGCAGAAAGGTGATTGGGTCTTTTTGACGGTTGAGGCGGCCGATCCACACTATCAGGACCTCTTCGTCGGCTACGCCGATCTCCCGCCGGCAATCTGCGCGAGCGCTCCGGTCTTCATACTTCTCCAGCTCGATGCCGCTGTAAATGGTCACGTACTGGTCGCGGCGACCGATCCGAGCTTCGAGGTAGGTCCTGGTGTTGACTTCTGAAACGGTGATGATCTTGGCGGACAGGAGGGCCGAGATTTTGTCGAGTACTCGATAGAGCCAGTTCGACAGCCGCGACTTGGAGGCGACGAACGATATGGAATGCGCAGTGTGGATCGCCACCGGGACGCCCGCGAGACGGGCCGCGACCCGTCCCAGAACTCCGGCCTTGGCGTTGTGCGTATGGACGATGTCGTAGCGCTCCCGGGCACACAGGCGATACAGGGCCCATAGCGCTCGGAGGTCCGATACGGGAGCCGCGGGACGTACGAGGAAGGGAATGACAATCAGGCGCACGTGGGGGGCGATCTGGGACTGATCCAGTCCGGCGGGACCGGAGGCCAGATGCACCGTATATCGATCGGGGTCGAGAAGGTTCGCGGTGTATCGAGTGTTGTCGGCGGCGCCGGAGAGGCGGGGCAGGGTCGTGATGAGGTGCAGGACCTTCAGCCTAGGCATCCGGAACCCCTCCGCGACGTCGCGCGATCACCCCCAGGCCGGCGGCGATGCGAAAGGCGCCGGGACGATTCGCCGTCAGGAAGTCGAGGTAGCGGATGGGAGCGACGATCCACGCGGCCAGAAACTTCGCCGCGAGCGCCGCGCTTGGATTTCGGAACCATGCTGCCGGGTATTCGCGGAGGAGCCAGGCGAGGGCCGAGCTCGGTCCAACACACACTTCGCGTTCAATGATGTCGAAACGTCGGAGGAGTACTGCGAGACCCTGAAACGTGTATCGCTGGTAGTCGGACGGATCTGCGTGAAACCCCTCGAGGAACGGCACTTCGACGAAGAGGACACCGTTAGGTCGCAGGACGCGGTGCACCTCGCGTACGACCCGTTGCGGAAATGGAACGTGCTCCAGTACCGCCGTGAGAATCACGCAGTCGAAGGATCCGGTCCGGAACGGCAGCCGGGCGGCGTCACCCCGGACTCCTGGCCCTTCCAGCGCAAGATCACAGCGAACCGTGCCCGGTAGTCGTCGAGGTCCGCATCCCAGATCCAGCACACGGTGTGTCTCGGGAGGATACTGCTCGAGCACCCGTCGCAGCAGCTTCCCGGTATTGATGGCCGGGCCGGGTGGTTTCAGCCACGCCAGCCACGGAAAACGCCCGAGGGCGCGCTTCTGAACGGCCTGGCGGGAGTCGGTTTGATCCGTGATCACTTGCGGGAGGGCCTAATCACGACCCATCCGCCCACTAACACGGCTCCGAGGACGAAGCCGATGACGCTGAGGACCAGAACCGAGGGCCCGCTGGGCTTGCTCGGAGCGAACGCCGGGTCCACGACGGTGATGGTGGGGGTGTCGTTGACCTCCTGAATCCGGGCGGTTTCGAGCTCCTTGGACAGCGTCGTATACAGCTCCTGGCGCAGCTCGATGTCGCGCTTCCGGCGCGACTCCTCGAAGACGAGGGTGGGCGATTCAGAGAAGCGGCGATTCCGCTCATAGAATTGACGCAGGCTGTCTTCGACGCCTCGCAGGGCCTGGTAGGCGTCCGCCACCCGGCCGTCAAGGAACATTCGACGTTCCTTCGCCTGAAGCTGTCGCGTGCTGACATTGAAGAACTTGACCTCGTCGATCAGCATCGTCGCAATGCGTTCAGCGATCTCCGGCGTTGCCGCCCGCACGCTGAGCGTGACGACCGAAGTCCGTGCGTCCGCCGACGCCCCGATCCGCTTTCGCAGCTTGCGCAAAGCCCAGTCGACGGCGACCCGGGAGGTGTCCCGCGTTCCAATGAGGAGCTCCCGGATGGTTTCCGATCCGCCGGCTCCGGCGGGAACTACGCTGTCGAGCAGCGCGCGAAGGAGATCAGAAGTGCCGAGCAGCTCCCCATAGAACTGGGGTGAACGCCCGGCATCACCGGGGATGTCGAGTCCAAATTGGGCGGCGAGGGCACCGAGCCCCGACGGCAGGCTGGAAAGCCTGGTCTGCTCGGCGATGAAGGACTCCTGGGCGACATAGCTCTTCGGGCGGACGATCCCGATGACGGCGCCGACCGGCACGCCGAGTAGCGCTCCGAGAAGCGCCGGTCGCCAGATTCGCCGCGCGACTACCGCGAGATCTTCGAGCGTGACGCTTTCACCCCAGCCTGGTCCGGACGTGCCCGTGAGGGACTGCGTCACGCTAGCCCTTCACCGCAACGACGATGATGGCCACCGTGCTGGCCAGAATCTGGGCTATCGCCCCGAACAGCGCGCCGTAGTCGGTGTGCGGGGCGTTAGGGTCGGTGGCGGGAACGTAGACCTCGGACCCCGGACCGGGAGCAGGACTGTTGGTCCAAAAAATGTGCTTGTGCTTCGTTTCGACGCGCCCATTCGCGTAGCGCACGCTGACGCTGCTCTGATCGGCGTGCTGTGCGAAGCCACCCGCGGCCGAGATGAAGTCGCCGAGGCTCATCCCCCTTTGCCACACGACGCTTCCCGGAGAGTTGACGGCCCCAGAAACCTTCACACTGGGCTCGAACTCCGGTACTTCGATGCTGTCTTCGGCCTGGAGAATCACGTTGTATCGCGAGGTTGAATCTCTCAATGCCTCTGTAAGATCGATATCGATGCGGCCGACGTTGTTCGCATTCCGGTAGAAGCGAATACCGTCCGCATATGCGTGGGCAGTGAGGCCGCCCGCCCGCCCAATGAGATCGACAATCCGGTCGGTCTTGGTCTTCAGCGAGTACGTCCCGGGGTATCTCACCTCGCCCGACAGCGTGACCGTCCGCTGAAAAGCGAAATCCGGCTGGCGGAGGATCAAGACGTTGTCGTACGGCTGCAGGGTCACGTCAGGGGACCCCGACGCCGGGATCGTTATTCCCGGAGGCCCGACATATCGGCCGGCCGAATCTCGCTCCAGGAGGTAGGTCGAATCGAGGGGCACCCGGATAGTCGTGGCCAGCTGGCCTCCCGTCCGATCGGCTGGAAGGCGGGCGATTTCGGCTTCCTTCAGGTCGGCGCCGACGCGCGGGCCGCGCCCAATGAGCACCAGGTCCCGCAGCGTCATGCCAGGGCGCCAGGGATATGCCCCGGGTTTGGTCACCATGCCCGCAATGGCGACGTAGTAGGTCTCCCCGAGCCCCGCAAGCGAGTCGACGACGATCGAGTCGCCCGCCATCAATGGCACCGACGGCACCACAACGCCGTGCAGGCTCGAGTCCGGCCCGCCCGAAGCGAGCTGGACGTCGACCATCGCTCGCGGGGCTGGCCCGGGGCCACGGGAGGCCTCGGGGAGGATCCGAAGGATCGACACGCGGCGCAGGGCGGCATCAGGCCGGAAGCCCCCAGCCGTTTTGAGCGCATCGGCCAGCGTCTGGCCGGGCAGGAAGTCGTACACGGCGGGGCGGGGCACCGCGCCGACAATCTGAACCCGTGTCCCGTACACCGGGACGTACACGACGTCACCCGTCTCCAGTCGTACGTCGGTCTGGGTGTTCCCGCGCAACAGGTAGTCGTAAAGGTCGACGGTGCTGGCCAGCTTGCCGCCGCGGCGAACCTCGATCTGGCGCGTGTTGCCCTTCTCGCTCGGCCCACCCGCGGCATAGAGCGCCGTCATCACCGTGCCGAGGGCGCTGATCTGGTACGACCCCGGCTGGCTCACTTCGCCCACCACGTAAACCTGGTTCACCCGGACATTCGCAACCGCGACGTCAAAACGGGTTCGCGCGTCTGCCCCACGACGAACACCTGAAAAGACCTTGCCCAGGCGATCGTACAGGGCGTTGCGGAGCTGATCCATGGTCAGATTCGCCACATACACCTGTCCGACCTGGGGAATGAGCACGAATCCTTCGCGCGTCACCAGGAGCGGATAGGTCTGCTCCACGTCACCGGTCAGAATGAGCACGAGCTGATCGCCGGCGCCGAGGCGGTAGTCGGGGGGCACGGGACCAGAAAGCAGCGGAAGGAATTGCGTTGTGCTCCGCCGGAATGCGTCGACGCCGAAAACCCGGCTCGTCGGGCGGAGGCCACGCAGGAGGAGGCCGGTGTCAGTTGGCAGCACGGGGGCGCCGAATGCCGGCAGTCCCAGCGCTTCCATCGCCGCGAGCTGATCGGCCCCCGGAGTGAGCGTCGCCTGTCCGGGGCCGGCGGCGGAGAGGTAGGCGTCGAGGAAGGTCGACGGGTAGCCGCTGGCTGCCAGCCGAGCCCTGATCTGGTCGGGTGTGAGACCAGACGCCTGGATACGCTGGCGAAGCTGGTCGGCGATACCCGGGTTGGACTGCGCCTGCTGGAGGATCTGTTGGGCTTGCTGCTGGCTGATCGGGGGATTCTGGGCGGCCGCTGCTGCGGGGAACGCCAGTGCAACGCCAAGCACCAACATGCGCCGAGAGCCGGCGACCGTTCGCTCCATGCACGATGACATAGGCGCGAAAACTCGGGGCTAAGCGAAGGGCGGTCAAGGGGTTAATGCGAGAGCCGGAGTCCGCGGGCCTCCACTTGGTAATACGGACTGGGTGTTGACCGCGCCCAGGGGTCCTGAGAACAATTGTGCCTGGTTTATGGTGCGGTGCAGCGGCCATCCACCTGTGTTGAGGATGATGCGATGAATCTTAGGGAATGGGCGATCGACAACATCCCCCTCAGGTACCAGGTGCCCTTGAGGTATTGGTATCGACGCGTGCGCCGTCGGCTGGAGAGGGAACTCCCCATCGTCTGTGGATTGGTACCAATTGGTGGAATCGCAATCGATGTCGGAGCCAATAACGGCGCCTATACGTACGCTCTTTCAAGGTTGGGTACTCGGGTGGAAGCGTTTGAGCCGGTGCCGGCATGCGTCCGCAATCTTGAGGCGTTCAGGTCGAGCAACGTGAGGGTACATGCGGTTGCGCTCTCGTCACGATCGGGAGAGAGGGAGATGTTTGTACCACGCGCTCCCGGAGTGACTCATACTGCGCTTGCGAGCTTCAGTAAACCCGACGGAAACTCTGAGGCCTTTCGCGTTCCTACTCGAAGGCTCGACGAGTACGCATTCACGGGTGTGTCATTCATCAAGATCGATGTTGAAGGACACGAATTGGAGGTTGTGAAGGGGGCCACCGAGACGATTGCTGCATCCCACCCATTGCTTCTGATTGAAATTGAACAGCGCCACTTGAAGGTTCCCATGGAAGACGTATTCCGGGAACTGTCGAACCTCCGCTACGCTGGCTTCTTCTTGTTTGACGGTCGCATGAATCCCATTAAGGCCTTCTCGTACAAGCGTCATCAAGAGCCCTTTCTCGATAACGTCATGGCTGACGAGTATGTGAACAATTTCTTTTTTCTGCACGAGCAATCTCAGTTGCGCCGCCGTCCCAATTGGTAGCGCCTCGTCTCGCAAAGAACATCGCCTGTCTGGTAGGACAAGCCCCAAACACGTTGACCGCGGAAGATCACAACGGTAAATTGCATCCACCTTGACGGGGAGCCGTGGTCTCACGGCGACGGGCCGCTGACCGCAAAGTCGGCGGCCTTTGTGTTTCTGCGGACGTTCTCTACATCAGCTTTCGATAGACGTCGGCAGTCTGATCTGCGGTCTGTTGCCAGGTATAGGTCCTCGCCCGCTCGACGCCCCGCTCGATCAATCCCTCGCGCAAGTCGTCGTCGCCGGCGAGCTCGTTCAGCGCCTCCACATACGCCGCGGGATCCCGGCCCTCCACAATCACCGCCGCGTTCCCGCCCGTCTCCTTCAACCCCCCCGCGCCACTGGTCACCACCGGCAACCCCGACGCGAACGCCTCGAGCACCGGGAACCCGAAGCCCTCATAGAGTGAAGGGAAGAGCAGGACGTCCGCCGCGCGATAGGCCCGCCGCAACGTGGTCTCA
>DATMOQ010000170.1:0-2612 GCA_035568195.1 Gemmatimonadales bacterium | reverse complement strand
CACTTGAATCACGAGGGGCTGTGACAACGCCTGGCCCGAGACGCCCGTCTGCCCGTCACCCGAGATCTTGATCATGGCGGCGGGCTTGGGAACGATCTTGACCGTCGTGGAATCGCGGAGTCCGGGAGGTGTGGGCGACACCGCCCGGATGGTCACGGTGCCCCGCACCAGGGAGGCCACCAGCCGTCCGGTGGCATCGACGCCCTGGCCCGCGTTGTTGCTGCCCCATCCGGCGTAGACCGAGTCGGGCGTGGCGGTATCGAGCACGGTGAGGCGGAACTGCAGTGCATCCCCGGAGGTGAGCACCGTGTCCCGCGGCGCGATGCTCAGGCTCGTCGCGCCCCTGCCGGGGCCCACGTACGACACCGGGACGGGAATGGGCGCGGTAGAAGCGCCCGCACCCGCGACGGCCGATTGAGACCCGCTGAAGAGAACTTCCGAGCCTCGCTCGTAGTCCAGGATGACGTCGAACGTGTCGGTGGGTTGGGTGAGCGGAATCGCGAGATCGAGTTGCAGGGACGTGCCGGAGACGAAGGGGTACGTCTTGTCGAGGACCACCGCCTGCGTGGAGTGGCGCAGGACCTGCGCGCGGATCTGGTCGACCGCCAGGACGCTCCCCCCCGGGGACGCCCCGGGAGCGAAGGTCGGCGCCACGGTGAGGGGCGCCGTGGCGCCGGGCCCGGCCACCTCGCGCGTACACGTGACCGCCGCGATTCCGAGCAGGAGAATGGAGGCCAGGCGCCCGCGGCGGCGTCCGCGCGACGCGGGCCTGGTTCTGAACCGGAATGTCGACATGGGGGGGACGGAGATAGTGCAGCCGCCGCCCAGGTCCGTCAATCAAGCAGAGTCGGTCGCGACGGATATACTTTGGGCGTCCCGGACTTCGATCGACGGAGGATTCGTGCGGCTCACGGTGTCCTGCTTCACACTTGTGTTCCTCTTTGTGACGACCCGGGCGGTCGACGCGCAGACGCGCCCCGCACCCAGCGTGGATCCCGCGGCGACAGGAGCGGGGCCTCGCCCGCTTCCCGGCCCCGTGTACGAGTCCGCCCCCTTTACACGCGCGGTGGCGAACGGCACGCGAACCCGGACCGGCGCACCGGGCCCGAAGTACTGGGTCCAGCATCCGCGGTACTCGATCGCCGCGACGCTCGACCCGGTGCGCAACCGGGTGTCGGGCCGGGAGAAGGTCGAGTACGTCAACCATTCGCCCGACGCCCTCGATCGCCTGGCCGTCCACCTGCGCCAAAACGCCTTCGCGCCCGGCGTCCCCCGGCGTGTGCCCGTGCCCATCACCGGAGGCGTGTCCCTAGGGCAAGTGTCCGTGAACGGCCATCCCCTCACCCTCGAGCCCCGCCCCGCCGCGGTCCCCATCACCGCCGCGCCGGAGACGCCCCCTCAGCCGGGCCAGTACGTGGTGGACGGAACGGTGATGTGGATTCCGCTGGCCCAGCCGCTCAGGTCGGGAGATTCGCTGGAGCTGGAAGTGGACTGGAGCTACACGCCGCCTCCCGCCCCCGCGGACGGCCGGGAGGGTCACGACGGGCACGTCTACTTCCAGGGTTACTGGTATCCCGAAATCGCGGTCTACGACGATGTGGACGGTTGGGTGGCCGATCCCTACCTGATGGAAGCGGAGTTCTACATGGACCCGGCGGACTACGACGTCCGCCTCACCGTCCCGAAGGGGTGGGTGGTGGGCGCCACGGGACGGCTCGCGAATCCGGAGGACGTGCTGTCGGCGGCCGCGCGGGACAGCCTCATGGTGGCGCGGCGTACCGGCCGCGTGGTCCGGGTGCTGACGCCGGGCCCGGGCGCGAGCGGAGTGTTCGCGGGCACCCGCCCCACGGCCACCTGGCACTTCGTGGCCGACGGGGTCCGCGACTTCGCCTGGGGCGCAAGCGACCAGTACGCCTGGGACCAGACGCGGGCGCTGGTCGATTCCGGACGGGACACCGTGAACATCTCGAGCTTTTTCCGGCTCACCGCGCCCGCCGCGGCCTGGCGGGTGGGCGGAGCCCGCTACACCCGGGACGCGATCGAACAGATGTCGGCCTACCTGTGGCCGTACCCGTGGCCGCAGATGAGCTCGATGGAGGGCGTCCTGGACGGCGGCGGGATGGAATACCCCATGATGACGTTGATGCAGCCGTGGGCGGATACGCTTTCGCTCGCCGGTGACCTGATGCACGAAACGGGGCACATGTGGTTCCCCATGCAGGCGGGGTCGAACGAAACCCGGTTTCCCTGGATGGACGAAGGATTCACGCAATTCGACGTGGCGCAGGGGATGAAGGTGCTCTACGGCGCCCCGCGGCATGGCGGTCGGCCCAACGACTCCGAGGAGGGACAGGGGGCGGCGTACACGCGGGCGGCGCGCGCCGGGGAGGACCTCCCGCTCATGCTGCCGGGAGACGAGTATCCGCAGGGTTCGTACTTCACGATGTACTACAATAAGACCGCCCAGATTCTCGCCGCCCTGCGCGGCGTGGTGGGCGAGGACGCGTTTCACCGTGCGTTCGTGGCCTACGGCCGGGAGTGGGTCGGCCGCCATCCCCAACCATACGACTTATTCAACGCGATGAGCGCCGGGACCGGGCACGAGCTCTCCT
>DATMOQ010000169.1:0-2547 GCA_035568195.1 Gemmatimonadales bacterium | reverse complement strand
CTTTTACGCGAGGAGCACGGTGCGGACGCGCCAGACGATTCTCTTCTTTTCGCCGGCTGGCCGCCCGGTTCCAGACGCGCTCCTCCCCTGGATCACCGGGAAGTCGGCGGGTCTGGTGCACGTCGCGGACCCGGCGGTGGTGCAGCAGATGGTCCTGCGAGCGCTGCCCCTGCTCGTGCTCGTGGACGCGGATTCGGACGGACCGACGGCGCTGGAGTTGTGCACCCGGCTCAAGGGGGATCCGTACACCGCCATCGTCCCCCTGGCGGCCGTGGCGGGACGCCACGTCACCGACCGGGTCCGGGAATGGTTCGCGGCCGGCGCCGACGAGGTCCTGACGCCGCTGCTCGAGCCGGTGGAGCAGGCGGTGCGGCTCGAAGGGCTCCTGAATCGCACCGCACGGGATGTGGCCGTCAATCCGTCCACCCGTCTGCCCGGCACCACCGACATCGAGCGGGAAATCCGCCGCCGGATGGAAGCGGGGGAGTGGTTCGCGGTCTGCTACGCGGACCTCGACCATTTCAAGGAATACAACGACCGCTACAGTTACTACGACGGCGATCGGGTCATCTACTTGCTGTCCCGCATCTTGCACGACGTCGTGAAGGGCATGGCCGGCCCGCGGGGATTCATCGGGCACATCGGCGGCGACGACTTCATCTTCATGATTCCGGTGGACGCGATTACCGAGGTGTGCGGAGAGATCCTGACGGTCTTCGACACCCTGATCCCGTATCAGTACAACGAGCAGGACCGCCGGGCCGGGTATTACTTTGGGAAGGACCGCCGGGGCCAGCTGCACCGGGTGCCCCTGATGACCTTGTCGATCGGCATCGTCACCAATCAGCACCGGCGCTTTGCGCACCCGGCGCAGGTGAGCGAGTTGGCCACCGAAATGAAGAGCTACGCCAAAACCCAGGCGGGATCGGTGTTCGTGGTCGACCGTCGGCGCGACCACGAGTCCGGCGACGCGCCTGAATAGGAGCGAACCGAAAGACCCGTGAACGTCACCTGCCCGTCGTGCGAAACCGTGTACCGGGTGGACCCCGCCAAGGTCCCCCCGGCCGGCGTGCGTGCGCGGTGCACCATCTGCGGCAACGTCTTCGCGGTTTCTCCGGGCGCCGTGTCCGCGCCTCCGGCGGTTGCCGCCGCTCCGGCGCCTCCGACTCCTCCTGTGGCTGCGGCACCGCCGCCCCCCCCACCGCTTCCGGTTCCACCACCGCTTCCGGTGGCGCCGATGGCCGCGCCCGTTCCCCCTGCGGGACCGCCTCCGGCCGCCCCGGTGTTCACGCCTGCGCCCGCCGCTCCGGCTCCGCCCGCGTTCGCTCCGGCCATGCCCCGCGCACCCGTCGCCCCACCTGCGGCGCCCTTCCGTGCGCCGGTCGCGCCCCCGTTGATGGCGCCGCGGCCCGGGCCGATGGTCGCGCCTCCCGCGGCGCCGCGGATGCCCGCGGCTCCGGTCCTGCCGATGGCCCCGCGCGCGAACCCTGCGGCGGTAGCCCCGGCGGCACCCGTTCGTCCGCCAGCGCCGCCGCCACCGCCCCCAGCTGCAGCTCCCGCACCCGCGCCGTCCGCCGACCGCAAGACCGGCCCGCTGCGCCCCGTGAATCCGTTCATGGTGCAGGATCCCAAGCAGAAGGCCCGCCGTCTGGCCCGGGCGCTCATTTCGGACATGCTCGTGTATCACCCGGAGAAGCGGATCCAGGGCGCCCGCGATGGGACGCTCCCTCAGCTCTTCAAGGACGAAATCGAAAAGAGCTGGCTCGAGTACGTGGAGCAGGTGGGCCAGGAGATGGCGCAAAGCACGCCGTTCTGGAACGAGGCGCTGAACGATCTCCTGGCCGGCGGGGCGAAGGTCTTCTAGGCCGCTGGAATTTCGGGGTCTAACTCCTCATATTCCTGTCAGTTAGAGCCGTTCCCCGCGCCCGGGGGGCGGCTCGTGTCCTATTTCAGAGTCGAGCGAGACCACCACCGTGCCCCTGGCAAACCGCTTCTCCGAGCTCCAAGAGCGTCTGGCGGAGCTCCGGAGTTTTCTTTGACGTCGATGGGAAGACCAAGCGCCTGGCCGAGCTGGAGCAGACGATGGCCGAAGGCGCCATCTGGTCGGATCCGGAGCGGGCCAAGAAGGTCGTAGAAGAGGTCAAGACGCTGAAACGGTGGCTCGATCCGTACCATGCCCTGAAGCGCCGGGTGGATGACGGTTTTGAGCTGTCCGAGCTCCTCGAAGCCGAGTCCAACGTGGACCTCGGCATGCAGCGCTCCCTCGAGACCGAAGCGGATGCCGCGGCCCGCGCGCTCGACGGCCTCGAGCTGCAGCACATGCTCCACGGCCAGGACGACCCCCGGGACGCCCTCCTCACCATCCATCCCGGCGCCGGCGGGACCGAGTCCCAGGACTGGGCCGAAATGCTGATGCGGATGTACACCCGCTGGGCCGAACGGCGGGGATTCGAGGTCGAGGTCCTGGACCTCCTCGAGGGCGAAGAAGCCGGCATCAAGTCCGCCGAAATCGAGATCCGGGGCCAGTACGCCTTCGGCCTCCTCCGG